>JAVYLQ010000001.1:0-83156 GCA_038740615.1 Candidatus Anstonellales archaeon
TAGAAACCCAAGAATATCTCGAATATAGAGCAAATGAATGGGACAGAACTCCTAGACCCTTTTCTGTCTATGAAGTTAGAGATAATCTAGAGAGATTGGCGAGAGGAGAATTGAATAAATACACAATCGCGATCAGGGAATCTGAATCAAATGAATTATTGCAGATATTATTTGAGAATAAGGACAGATTTGATATAAGGATAAGAAAGGAATCTGGATCAGAATTAATAACCATAACAGTTCAGCCCAAAGATAATCGACAATTCCAAACTCAACAACTCTCTGATCAGAAGCCAGAATATAAAGGTATGGATAGATCCCCAATTGTTGAAGCTCATAGAAACATATTCTACACATATGCAGGTAAGAGAATATATCCGAATCTTCTATTACCTCTCACATATGACTACTTAAATCTCTATCACTCTAAGAATCAGAATTTTTTGAGGTTCTTTAATACACTCGATGATGATACCAAAATGCTATTCTTAAGCTATATCGGAGGAATGTTTATTATGGAATATGCGCGACGTAATGGGGTATCTCCAAAACTTCTAAGAGTGGAAGAACAGGAACATAGATTAGCGCTGGCCCAATTCATCCAGAGGCTTAACATAGATGCTCATATTAATAGTTTCAGTAACAGACTTAAAAGAGCTCAAAATGATGCTGATATAATTTTAGAAAGAATAGATACAATCTCCGGAAATAGTTTAGAGAGATTAGTGGGAAGAGATGGGATTCAGCATCTAAGATTTGGATTAATTACAATGTTTATGGAATTTCAGTTCAATCGATCTCATCTCATGGATTCTATGAAATATTTTAAATGGAGTAATGTATTAGATACTATAGATCTCATGAAATCTCTTGCTAATCAAGGTCATAGGCACGCTCCATCCAGGGACTTAGATCAGAAGCAGATAGCGTTACATGCAATATCTGCACATTTAGTGGGCAACATCATGAGGGTAAACCCTGGATTGCTACTAGCTACTATAGCTCAGGAATCCAATTTCAGAGTCCATGTCCACAGTCTATATGGTAGAGGAGCTAGTCAGCAAACAGATCAGGGAGGAATACATACTCACTTTAATCCATCATTATATAATACACATTTTAAGAAGTATGGTATTGATGCCACTTTTCTGACAATCATAATAAACAGTTCTATGTATGCTGATTATATTAGAGAGCTACCTAGTAATTTTGAAGGGAATATAGCATTGCAATACTATTTTGCATCTATAACATATATTGGTAAAGCACGTAGATTCAACGTTGATCTTTGGAATGTTTCAGATACATACACTATAAGGAAATTAGCTGAATATTATAATGGGAGTCCTGAAAAAGTGAAATATGGCCTAGATGTTGCTAATAGTCCGTACATTAGATTTTCTAAGAAATAGTAACTGATACTACATTCATAGTAGGGAATAGTTTGTATTTTACTATCAGATAGTATACAATCGTTGTGACAATTAATATAATAGTCATATTCCATAATCCCAAATATTCTACCATTATATAACCAAACTTCATTGATAGAATCGTACCTAACCTGAGGACGAACATGTAATCGGTTGAGTTCTTATCCCTTACAGCATCGTCCTGAACATCCAACAGCAACTTCCTTATAAACACCGGGCCAATCATATTTAAACCGAAGGATAGTAGAATGAATGATAGTATATATAAACCTGCTAATCCTATAAATCCTCCTAATAACATTATAAATATACCAGTACCAATTAATCTATAATAATCCTTCTCATCCAACCATTTACTCGCCAATCGGATAGCTATCGCAGATAGAAGAGTATTTATAGATATAATTAATAGTACAGTATCGATATTTACATTCAGTTGAGTCATTAGAATCCATCCGAAAAGGTTTATAGGAATGTATAGTATTAATATACTTATAAACAGGAGTGTAAACAGAATTGTTTTCCTATCAGATTTCAGGATTGTTATATTTTCCCATCTAAATCTATCTAAATATACTATTAAGTATATCATGGCAGCTAATATTATAAATATAGGTTGAAGATTAACAATACCATAGATCAGACTCAAAAGGATAATCACAAACAGAAAGAGATTTCTTAATTCCAACTTGTTGATCTTATATGCTTTTAGAGCCTCTTCATCAAATCTATTTAAAAATATTAAAATCACGCCTAATATCGATATGATGTGAATTGCTGTTATGAGAATAAATAGTTCCATAGAGATATACATAATAATTATCGGTATAAATACTGCTATCATTATCCATATTATATCAATATTTCCTAAATTCTTCCCAAGATTTTTACCATCTATCTTTGCTATTACGGAATTCAATAAGGGAAACAGAACTGAAAATGTAATCCCTTCCAGAATACCTCCAATCAATAATATATTAGGATCATTAGTATATATTCCATAGAAAAGTATAGCTATTGCCCCTAAGAAATTGATCAAACTTAGAACAATTATCCTTTTCTTTCCAATTATATTTTTCAGATAAAATAGAATTGGTGTAAACACTAGAGCAGATGCTAAAAACAGCAGGTTAAACTCAATTATTAGATTTGGTAATCCTAATTCTTTTGATATATACAGAACATAATTATTGACCAGAGTGGAATAGAATGCGATAAAGAGATGGATCCCGAAAATAGCTATAAGAACAGGTTTCATAACAGGTCGCTTGTTTGTACTTATATCTAATGATAGTTTTAAAATATTATATGATTAATCTTTATAGCGATGCCTTGGTAGCTCAGATAGGTAGAGCGCACGCTTGGTAAGCGTGAGGTCGCGGGTTCAAATCCCGCCCAAGGCTCTACAAATTTTAAAAACATATACTTGCTAGGCATATTATGGATACTTTTGTAAATGAGTTTTTAGGAGCGACAAGAGACAGATTCTGGAGAACTAAGTTTATGGAAATATATGATAGATTGGATGAATCTTCAAAACAGAAGCTTCATAAGGTTATGAAATACTTGGTTGATAATAAAATAAAATTCGATCATATGGAGCCCAATAAATTCTTAGAATTTGCTATTGTTGATGGTGAGAATCTGGTGAAGTATCTGAGATTTTCACAATTCTATTCCAAGTTTGATCCCATTCTAGAGCGAAGCTTTTTCAGAGATGTAGTATTGAGAGAGATGATAATAAGTATTTTAGAGATTTGGGAGGCATATCTTAAAGATACTACAACTAGAGATAGTTTGGATTTGAGTTATGATTTCTCAAAGATTGTTGATAGCATCGTCTCAGGCTATGGTAAGGATCATGATCTAACTTCTGCCATGAATCTCTTTTGGTATGTTAATAGAAAAATACAAGACATACCTCCAAACATAAATTTGAGAATATTGGGATATATATTATCATACAAACCAAAGATAGAGAATGTTATTGAAAATATATACACTACTCCGGTGGAGCTGAGACCATATATGATTAGAAAACTACTATTGTGGACAGATGCACCTAAGGAATACGAGACAAAAATGCAGAGACTGCAAAATCTGTTTGATCTAAACAGATATAATAATATTAAAAGAATATATGATGTGGTGTTGAAAGGAGAGATTGATAAGCGAGTTTTAGCAGGTATAGAAGGAAAAGATACGTACGTGTACGAGCTAAAAATATTATTAAGCAAATATACTAATGATCCTGTTGAAGCTATGTTAAATATTCTTGATAAAACCAAGAAGGAGGTAGATTTGAAAATTTTCAAAATCAAGCTGTATTATAAATTGGATTTGCGAGAATTGGAGTATAAGCTTCGGACTCTCAGTAGATCTGGAAGATATAGATTGGATCCAGAGGTATTTCTAGACGATACTCTACTGTTTGATAGAATTAACAGTTTCAGTAGAATATTTAAGATGTTCTTCAGAGAGAGTAGAAAAGGTATGGAAGATATAATTAGTAGAAGAATTACATACAGAGAACTGATATCAAAATTGAATGGGAACTTGAATAATAATATAAATAGACCTGAATTGTTGTATAGATTTTAAAAACTATTTAACAATATTTAAAAAATGATAGTATTCTGGGATTTAGATGGAACGATTAGGAAGAATGCTGAGCTTAGCTACGAAGCAGCTAGAATAACTCTAAACAGATATTTTCCAGATTTAAGACTCAAATCAAATGATGCTGAAGAGATCTATTTCTATTGGAATCTAGCGACATTTTTAGCTATCAAAAATGGAAAGAATGTATTCCAAGAATTTCTAAGGATCATAACTGATAAGAACGATTATGATAGAGATCTCTTAAGATTAGCGGCTGACTATGCAAAGAGTTATGTACATCAGAGAATAGAGAATCTCCCACCATACGAATTTACTGAACAGGCGCTGAAATTAACATCTGATTTCAGAAATGGTATAATAAGTCATGCCAAAGCTGGTTCTACCAAAATCTGGTTGAGAAATTGTGGGTTGGATCGCTATTTTGATAGTAATCTGATATTCGATGGTGTACATGAGAAAGCAGATTACATGAGAGGTGATTTTATATATATAGGAGATTCAATTGCAGATCTGTATTCATTCCTCTTATCATTATCTAGAGGAAATAATGGATTGCTCTATATGATAAAGGGTTATAGATATGGGAAATACAGGGATGAGCTTCTAGAGGAATTTGATAAAACTGGTAATATAAATTCAAAGATAATTGATGTGGAGAATGCACTAGAGGCAGCTGAAAGGATCTCTAGCTATGAAGGTCTGAGGCTATAAACTATTTAAAAACTATCATATTTTAAACAAAACAGGTGTATATGCATGGCTAGGAAAGAGTATGTTGTTGAAGAAGTAGTAAAGATTATGAGCAATATAGAGAATGTTAGGAATATAGCTATCATAGCTCATGTGGATCACGGAAAGTCAACATTGACAGATAGTCTGGTGGCTAGAGCAGGATTGATAAGCAAAGAATTAGCTGGGGAGCAGAGGATATTGGATTTTGAAGAGTTAGAACAGAAGAGAGGAATCACTATAAAAGCTGCTAACATAAGTCTTGGATTCAATTTCAGAGGCAAAGATTATGTGATAAATCTTATCGATACCCCTGGTCACGTAGATTTTGGAGGCCATGTTACGAGAGCACTTAGAGCAGTAGATGGGGTTATATTGGTTGTAGATTCAGTAGAAGGGGTCATGCCACAGACTGAAACAGTACTGAGGCAGGCTCTAAAAGAACGGGCAAAACCAGTAGTATTCATAAATAAAGTAGATAGACTTATAAATGAGTTAAAATTAGATCCAAAACAGATGATGGATAGAATTGGGAGAATAATAAGTAATATTAACAAGATCATAGATAGTGCTGCTCCACCAGAGTTTAAGAGCAGTTGGAAAGTTAGTGTAGAGGCTGGAACCGTAGCAATAGGATCTGCATTCAACAAATGGGCCCTGAGTCTACCTTACTTAAAAGAGAAGGGTATATCGTTCCAGAAGCTCTATGAGCTAGTACAACAGGAGAAGAAAAAAGAGGCAATTGAATTAGCTCCGCTCGATGAGGTAATTTTGGGAATGGTGATACAACATTTACCTAACCCTAGAAAAGCCCAAGAGTATAGAATAAAACACTTATGGCATGGAGATTATGAATCTCCTGTAGGGAAGAGTATGTTGAACTGTGATCCAAACGGTCCGTTGGTAGGAGTGGTTATTGGTGTAGTTCATGATAAGAATGCTGGGGAGATTTCTGTACTCAGACTATTTTCTGGAAAAGTTCAGAAAGGTCAAGATGTTTATGTGATATCCAGGAATGAGTTAACGAAAATACAACAGGTAGCAATATACATGGGTCCTGATAGGGTTAGTGTTGATAGTGTGATAGCTGGTAATATCGCTGCAGTGATTGGGGTCAAAGATGTGTTTATAGGTGAAACAGTATCCTCTCAAGTTATAGAGCCTTTCGAACAGATCAAGCATTATTCAGAGCCTGTAGTTACTAAATCAGTAGAACCTAAGAACAGCATGGATCTAGCAAAATTAATAGATGTACTAAAACAACTATCCAGAGAGGATCCCACTCTTAAAGTAGAGATAAACCATGAGACAGGAGAATATTTAATATCTGGAATGGGTGAACTACATCTGGAGATAGTGGAACATAAAATAAAGAATGAACAGGGTGTAGATATAGTTGTATCTCCTCCAATAGTTGTTTACAGGGAGACTATAAAGAATGATCTTAAAGAACCTGTTGAAAGCAAGAGTCCTAATAAACACAATAGATTTTACATAGTAGTAGAGAAACTACCTGATGAAGTAAGAAAGTGGATAGTCGAACAGGGTTTCATGGGTGGAAAAATCAAGAATGTGGATTATGTTGTTAAGAAACTGATTGAGTTAGGGATGGATAGGGATGAAGCAAAGAATTTCTGGAGTATATACGATGGTAATATTCTAATAAATGCTACTAAAGGAATACAGTATTTGAATGAGACGCAGGAATTGATTATACAAGGATTTATAGAGGCCATGCAAAAAGGACCTCTTGCCCAGGAGAAAGTTGTTGGGGTAAAGGTCAAGCTCGTAGATGCTATGCTTCATGAGGATCATGTTCACAGAGGACCTGCTCAGGTTATACCTGCTGTGAAAAGAGGAATATATGCTGCCATGATCAAAGCGGGTACTACACTATTAGAGCCTAAACAGAAAGTACTATTCCAGATCCCTCATGAATACGCTGGACCTATATTAAATATAGTGAATGGAAAGAGAGGGCAATTGTTAGATATGCAGCAGGATGAGGAGAGTACTACTATCATAGCAATATTCCCTGTTGCAGAGATGTTCGGATTCAGTAATGAAGTTCGAGGTGCATCACAGGGGAGAGCACTCTGGTATCCTGAATATTGGGGTTTTGAGGAAATACCCAGGGATCTTCTAGATAGAACTGTGAGACAAATTAGAGAGAGAAAAGGATTACCTCCAGAACCACCTACAGTAGAAGTATTTTTAGAGTAATCATGGATCCAAAAGAATATGAGTTCCAGAAGATTATAAAGCGAATTAAGCAACTGAAAGGCACTGGAACTCAGTTGGTTAGTGTCTACATCCCTGCAGAGTATCCAATATCAGAAATAGCCAATAGATTAAGATCTGAAATTAGCCAAGCGGAGAATATAAAATCCAAACAGACTAGAACTAAAGTTATAGGAGCGCTTGAGAGAATTCTAAACGCTCTTAAGGGATTCAAACAGACCCCTCCTAATGGACTGGTGATCTTCGCAGGTGATGTGTCTGAGGATCCATCTAAAGAGAATATAATAACAATAACTCTAGAGCCGATTAAGAGATTGAATCAGAGTATATACAGATGTGATTCTACATTCTATACCGAACCTCTGGATAGCATGTTACAGCAGAGGGATAAATATGGAGTAGTTGTATTAGATGGTAGAGAAGCCACACTCGCCCTGCTAGATGGATCAAACTTCTATATACTTGATGAGATAGAAAGTCATGCACATGCCAAAGTGAGAAAAGGGGGGCAATCTGCTAGAAGATATGAGAGATTAATTGAAGAGCAAACTGAATACTACTACAAGAAAGTGGCAGAGGCTATGGATACACACTATCTAAATAAGGTTAAAGGGATAATCATAGGTGGACCTGGGCCAACAAAAGAGTATTTTGTAGATGCCAAATACTACAACTATCAGCATAAGATTCTAGGAATTGTTGATACTGGTTATACTGGAATTGAAGGTGTAAGGGAAGCTATTGAAAAAGGAAAGGATCTTATCCAAGAGCAGGAGATGATAGTAGAAATGAGAGAGATAAATAGATTTATAAAGGAAGTTGTGAATGGTGGTAAGGCTGTGTATGGTTTGGAGGATACTATTCAAATGATAAATACTAGAAGGGCTGAGTTAGTGTTAGTATCATCTAGACTAGATATAAAAGTTTACAAGGATCAATCTGGACAGATAAGTTTCAATCCAATTGATAATCCAAAGGAAGTTTTAGATATACAGGATTATATTTATGAGTTATGTGTAGAAAATGGAGTAAATGTGCTAATCATATCTAGTAACTCACATGAAGCAGATATATTCTTAAATACATTTGGGGGTATAGGTGCTATATTAAGATACTAACAGAGAGGATTTTTTATTCCCCGTCTCCTCCATCACTATCTGCACCTCCAACGTCAGACACTTCTCCATCACTACTCTCATGATGTTCTGATGACATTATGTCTGTTTGAATATTCTTTATCATTTCTATCAATTTCTTACGATCAATTTTACCATAATTTTTCTCATGAAGTATCTGGAGCTTGGCTAAATCTTCTAAAATACGTTTTAGAGTTTCAACCAATTTGCTCTGATCAGTAACTAGTAAATACACATTTGGCATAACATATGGTGACTGGATATTGGGTATAAATACATAATATGGATTAGTCTCCAATATTCCTTTATCTCTCATATCAGACACTATCAATCCTATGGCTGGTAGTCTTCTGAATTGCTTAAACATATCTACATGTTTTTCTAGAGCTTCTCTCCAACCTCTAATGTATACAATAGTATCAAGTTTATCGTCATCATTCGAGTCCTTACGTAATCCTGGATATGGTCTTATAGTTATCCTATCTTCAGAATCAGAATAACTCATATTCGCTATTTTAGTGAGATGGTTAAGATGTTCCAGGAATGCACCATTTATATGATTATGAATGCCTCCAACTCTATCCATATCCAATATCCTTGCCCTGTATATCTCTTTAAATTTTAATAATTCACCATCAGAACTCGCCTCTACTAGTTCGTGAATAGTATCTACATCAAAAATGCCTAGTGTATGTCTTTTAGGTCGCTCTTTTCTAATTCGCTTCCTTCTCTTACCAGTAACTACCCTATTAACTCTATATAGCTCAAAATCATCCGAGCCATACTCTTGCATAGAGAGAATATGATAATGAGTATTTCCTGTAAGATCAGGCTCTTGGTGTTCTAATCTAAATCCAAGTATAATAAGAGCTCTACTTAGCTCATGCATAAGACCCATCCTACTAGATACAAATCTCTCATCAGTAGCAAAATCAATGAATTCCAACAGTCCCGGTACATTTTCTAATCTAATTCCCGACATAGGATCAGGTAATTCTGCGGATGATAAATAGAATCTAGGGTATACATATCTAGGTCCGGAGATCGTTTTAAGCTGACCTATTGGTTCAAGAGAAACTGCATAATCTAGCCGGGTTCTCAAACCATATTTCATTTGTATCTGAAGTTTGTACTTTCTCTTACCCACTCTAAGAGCATCTCCACCAAGATCTATAGAGGTAGATCTAGTAACAATATTTCTCACATTATCATATAATACTACATTATCATCCGCATATATATTTGGAAATCTTTTTTGAATCTGAACCATTAATTTATATTTAATAAAAATCTATAAAAATGTTTTGAATATCTCTACATCCTTTCTCATGTATTCTAATGCTCTTTCTAACAATTCTCTGGCCGAGTAGTGGTATAATGTTTCTACAAACATCTTATAGGTATTTGAATCTATCTGTTCATAAGAAGCTATTGCAGTCTGGAATTTAGCATGTTTAAATCCTATTCCAGGCCTAATGATCAATTCCACATCAATCTCCTGTCCTGGTAATAGATCAATTATTTCATAACCTCTTCTAATCTTTGTACCATTAGGATAATATTCTGCAATACTTACTTCTGAACTTTCAAATAGGATATCCTTGTGGGTTAATTCTAATATTGATTTGGTGGCTGAATGGTTTAAATACCCTCTATATTCTGGAGAAGGATTTCTTGAGACTATTCTTATAGGCAACATTCCTAGTCTATGTGCTATGTATTCTATAGGATACGCAGTAGTATTCTTTCTAACTAGTATCGAATCGATAGCATATACAGGCACCCTTCCCATTAAGTACTTTCTGAGTAAATTGGCCTCTCTGAAATCCCCCTCTAATATAAACTCAGCATAGAATTCATCTCTGTAAGTAATATCTCTAATCTTCATACTCTTCTTCCTCTCCTTCCCCCTTTTCTTCGTATACTGTCAGTAGGGATTGGTGTTACATCCTCTATTCTAAGTATTCTAAGACCTGATCTGGAGAATACTCTAACTGCTGCATTTGCACCAGGCCCTGGAATCTTGGATCTATTACCTCCAGGAGCTCTTATTTTTATAATAATCTCCTCCACTCCAAGATTCTTTAGATCGCTCACTACCTTGGATGCTGCTTGCATAGCTGCATATGGTTTTCCCTCTTCTCTGTCAGCATCTACAATTCTTCCTCCACTACTCCAGCTCAATGTTTCTGCCCCACTAATATCTGTAGCTGTAATGATAGTATCATTCTTTGATGAATATATACGAATAACTGCCACCTTTTTAGCCATTATTCTTCACCTCCTGTTTAGACTCTTGAGTACCAGGATTGTAAGGTTTATACCAATTTATCATCTTCTCCTTTTCCCTATCAATAAGTGCAGAAGGAGAAGTTACTCTGTTATTTCCCACAGCTATATATCCATGAACTATTAACTGTCTAGCATGTTTGATAGATTTTGCAAATCCCTTCCTATAAACTATAGTTTGCAACCTTCGTTCTAAAACAGACTCTACCTTCAAAGACAGAATATCATCGATTTTACTATTTTCAGCTAATATATTATACTTCACCAATTTATCGATTAATATCTTTTCCTTTGCAGCTCTAATTTCAGGAGGAAGTGCTAATAGTTTTCTAGCCTGTGCTCTTGCATTTCTTAAGAATGCTCTAGCTATCCAAAGCTCTCTCATATTTTTCAATCCGTACTTGTTTTTCAATCTACTCTCCTCTCTGATTCTATACAAATCAAACAGCCTCTTTGGTTTCTGATATTTCTTATGTAATTTTCTCATCTATTACCCACCCCTATTTAGTATTCTGTTGTTGAGCTTGTTGCTGTTGTTTGTTTCGCATCACTCCCACACTCATCCCTTTTCTGCCAGTATTCTTAGTTCTCTGTCCTCTAACCTTCTTACCTCTAAGATGTCGGTATCCCTGCCAATTATACATCTTTTTCTTCCTCTCGATAGACATTCTGGTTGCAAATGCTAGATCATTCATGATAAGATGGTATGATTTACCATCCCACACATCCGACCTTCGATTCATCAGGTAAGTAGGCATCACAGTACTATCAAGATTACTGAGCAAATTATCAATCTTCTGAATCTGATCATCATCCAGGTTACCTACAAGAGTATCTTTAGGTATCCCTAACTTATCAGAAATTAATTTGACAATAAATTTACCTGTTGCAAATGAAATTCCTCTGATTTTCCAGAGTGCTCTGTATAACTTGGTATTACCTAGAACATCCACACCAGCAATTCTAACAATACCCTTTTTCACATCTTGAGTTTTCTCTGTAGTTTTCTTAGGGGTCTCCTGCTTCTCTCTTTTTTCTTTCTTAGCCATCCAATATCACCATCAGTTATGATAATGAAGTTAGATTTAAATACATTATATATTTAATCCTCCAAACAGAGAGTCAATGAGATTAATGAATATATATAGAAGTAGATATCCAATTGCTAGTGTAATCACAAGATTCTTATAGAATTCACTCTTGCGACTTTCAGAATTAGATATTATCTTTGATGTAAATAGAGATGTGACAAAAATAGATAATACTGCAAAATACAGAAATGCATCCTTGCTTATTGATGGAACAGAGAGTTGTATGTTCAATGGTAATAATCCAGGGCTAATATTCATATCGCCTATCTGTGCAAAGGTTCTATATAGAACCTCTATCAACTTTAATGATATTGCATATAGGAGTGGCATTCCAAAAACAGATGCTATGAATATGAAAGATCGGTAGGTTGTTAGACTTGTTGAAATCTCATCTTTATAATTCTGAATCTCTCTTATATCCAGAGCTAATTTCTCTATTATATCTGCTAATCTTGCTCCTGTTTTGATACCTTCTACTATAATAATAAAACTCCTCCTAACAATCACAGAGTCAAAATCCTCACTCAGTTTCAGTATCGCTTGATCTATGGGAACTCCTGAATAGTATTCTTTGACTCTTGCACGAACTAGTTTGGAGAAATACCCATATTCCTCTTTTGCTGCATCTAGCATGGCCTGATCAATTATATTTCCACTTCTGATACTAGCTGCCAGATTCATTAGAAATTCAGGTAATACTCTCTCAGATTCTCGACGTACTATATCTCCTTTCAAATCCACATAGCCAGATATTATTAAATAGAATAGTATATATAGGAGTACCCCATATATAAGAGTTCCTGAGAAAGTAATTATAGTATCTCTAGTTATAACAAATCTATCTTCATTAAACTGAATAGTTATATCTTTAATCCCCAGTTTTCTGAAAACTTCCCCAACATCGTTACTAGCCAATATAAACCCTATTATAAGTGATAGAAATGCTAGCAATACTAAAGATCCTGCAATAAATTCTCCAGATAGAGATATATTAGCGTATTTTAATTTCCTATCCCATTCATATACATATGGCCTGGGCAAGATTTTACTAAACAATTCCATTACCATCTTTTTCTCACCTACTCAAAAAGACTATACCTTGGTTTTGAGAATGATATATATTTATAGAAAAGATATTGCACCATTCCGACCACCATAAGTAATAGTACCAAATGGATTACATTCAAATCTGAAGCCCTACCTGTAAAAGAGAGGATTATGATCATAATGGGTAACATGAGAGTAGGGATTATTATTGCAATCAACATGTACATTAGCATTAGGGGGTTCAATCTATAACCAAATCTCCTGTATTCATTCACTTTCTCGTTTGTTATCTGTTTCTCCAGTTCCTCAAGAATCTTAGCAAGATCGGCTCCAGAATCAATAGCACTAGCTATTTGGAGAAGTACGAATTTCATATAATTACTAGGTACATCTTCTGCCTCTTCTCTCAGAGCTTTGCTCACAGGGATCCCTGCAGCTATCTTCCTGGCAATTCTCTCCATTATTTCACTACTCTTACCATAACCTCTAGACGTAAGTAGGAATATGTTGTATGGTGGGATACCAGCTCTAAGTAAAACTACCATATGCTTGAGTAAGAACCCAATTTCATAATCTACAGCTTTCCTATACAATTCCATCCTAACATCCACTTCCTTGATGTTTACAAGATACCATAATAGAAACGTTAGTAAAGCTATTAATACAAATAGGGGAATTAGCATTTCGACCATTGTTAATCCAGAGAGGAAGATAATGGCCATTAAAACAATCGTTGTCATTACAGAGTAGACAAAAGATAAGAACAGAGCTCTATTGATATATGCTTTAGAATTCATTCCATAATCCAAAATCTGTAGCTTTTTCTCCAAATCCATATTTTAATTGTAGATATAGATATTTAATATTTTACTCATTTATTCTGCAAGTATTTCTGAATTATGTTATCCGGGACTCCTTTCTGCTTAAGATAGTAGTACTTAGCTCTCTGGACAGCTTCCTCTTCAGAAATCTGTTTGAGAGAATATTTCTTGAACGCTTCTGGCTCGAATTTAGCTAAATACAACATAAGGGATGAATTACTCATTCTTTCTAAAGTATCAAATATAGGTCGATATGGTTCAAAATTCATTGTTGATAGAGTATGTTGCTCTTTCGGTTGTTCAGGCTTCTGATCAACAGCTCTGACCTTCAATATCTTCTGTACCACATCCCCATCCCCCCCGAGCTTCATCACAACATATTCTGCAAGATCTCTAGGATCCATATTACTCTTATAATTTTTCAATTTTTTAATCCTCTCGGCTATCTGTTGCTTCTTAGAACTTAGATTTTCAATCCTATAAAGATTGGATAGTTTTATGAGCTCACTATCCACATCATTTTTCAATCTATCATATTCTTGGAGATATATATCTATATCCATCTGCTGTTCCTGAACTTTAGGTGATGGAGTATCCACTATCTTTTGCTCCAACTTTTCCCATTCTCGTTCCACGTTTGCCTTATCTTTAACCTCACTATCCTTGGGTTCGTCTTTTACCTCATCAGTTTTGATAGGCTCTTTTACAACGATCACAGAACCAGATAGAGATACTAATTTCCAGAAAGACTTTAGATCAGCATCATATAAATCTTGCTCAGTTATTCTGGTGTTTGATCCAACTATCTTAGCATATCGATCTACATATACTGCGGTCTTGAAAAAATCACTCATCAAACTCCCACCTTCTATTATTAGCTGCAAATTCAATTATCTCCTCTGGATTCTTGTAATACCTAGATACTAAATAACCAACCCTATCCACATCGAAATATTCATTGTTCACCATCCAATTTAGAATATGCTCTTTCTCCTTAAGATCTATCATCACCTCCTCCTCTTTCCATCCCAAATACATCTCGAATAGTTCAAAGGTCTTCTTCATTCTCTTTTTCTCATAGGCAGATCTCTTAAAATTCCAGCGATATATTATATTAACCTCTCCATTATCCAACACCTCAGCTATCTCAAAAGTTTTTCTTACATTATTTCTTCTATTCCTCACCTGCACCATTATAGCACCAAGACTATCTAACATCTCCTTAGGCAAATTAATTGGAGGGGTAGTTAATCTGTTTACAGCCTGTGCTGCACTGTCTGCGTGTATCGTTGAATAAACACTGTGTCCAGTTCGCATAGCCTCAAACATAATCTCCGCTTCTCTCTGTCTTCTTACCTCTCCTACGAGTATTCTGTCTGGTCTCATTCTCAAACTGTTTACTAGTAAATCCAACATACTAACCTCCCCTTTTCCTTCGGGATTTGGTTGCCTAACAAGCATTGGAACCCACTGTAAATACTTCGGCAGAGTCAATTCCCTCGTATCTTCTATAGATATTACTCTCTGATTTGCTGGAATGAATTCAGAGATACTATTCAATACTGATGTCTTTCCAGATCCAGTTCCCCCAGCTATCAGTACAGATATCTCGTTTTGAACATAGCTCCATATTAGAGCAGCTATCTCTGAACTAATTGTACCATTCTTTATCAATCTGGTTATAGACCATGGATTCTTAGAGAATTTCCTTATAGTTATTGTATTCCCCGTGTTTGAGATAGGAAATAGTGTTGCATTAACTCTACTACCATCTGGCAAGGTAGCATCTAACAGTGGATTTAGAGTATTTATTTGCCTACCAACTCTTCTAGCTATGGTAGAAGAATAGTTGTATATATCCTCTTCCTTTTTTAATATCAGATTAGTCTTACACCAACCTGCTCTCTTGTGATATACCCAAATAGGCTGATTAGATCCATTAACACATATTTCTTCTATGTTTTCATCGTAGCTCAAGATCTCCAATTCCCCTAATCCTACTGTAGTTAATAATAGATACTCTGTGAGAATTGTTAGTGATTTTTCATCAATATCTTTGAAATTTTCCTTGAGAATTTTCTGAGCTACATCTCTATATATCTCTCTAACATATTCGTATTTATTTGGATCTAGAAGGTCTCGTATATCAACGTTGGCTTTCTTTATCAGATCGTATTTTATCTTATTATCTATTATAACTCTTGTAGCATCGCTTAGTGATGGTATTCTAATCTCATATATCGGTACAAAATCATCCTCCGGTTGAGATATGCTTACGTTTATAGGGAATCCTGTTGGACTGACAATAGAATAATCTAATTTCATCGTTCTAGTACCACATTTAATATTCCATTTTTGATGCTCTTATCAACAATCTTGGCCTTATGAAAATCTTCATGAAGAGGGATCTTAATGTTCATCTCATCTGAAACTATATTCAACTTTCCTCTGACGATTTCCATATGTAGATCATTGATATCATAATTTTTATTCAACAATACTGTAATGTTCATTCTATTTCCCTCTCTGGATACTTCAAACAGAGGCATATTAATGTTCTCTTCTTCAGCAAGCTCTATATTTTTCATATCAAACGATATCCCAAATCCTCTGAACATTCTCTCAATCATCCTATTGAACATCTCCATCTCCCTATTGAACCTCTCCATTTCCTCTTTATCAAAATTATTACTAATCTCTATTTTGGGAGGATTGTTGCCGTCTCGTATGATCCTAATGCTAAATTTTCTAACTTTAAAATTGTCCTTGTCCTCATCCATAATATTCTCACCCATTAATATAATACTCATATACGCTTTAAAAGCTTATCAAAACATAAACACACCAGAAAACGCCTCTAAAATCTAAAGAAACCTATTATTTCTTCTTCTTTTTAGGCATTTTACGCCCACCTAAATATTATATAGGTTTGAAACATTTAAAAACATTATGTTCTCAAATATAGCATGCTACTCAGAATGAATGGGAAAATATATACAAGAAATTTAACCCCTGGCAAATCAGTTTATGGGGAAAAACTGATCAGATTCAATGATGTTGAATATAGAGAATGGGACCCATATCGTAGTAAATTAGCTGGTGCTATCGTCAAAGGCCTAAAAACATTCGAATTCAATTCGGAATCAAAAGTTCTGTATCTAGGGGCATCTACAGGCACCACAATATCACATATATCAGATATATGTGTAGATGGATCTATATATGCAGTAGAGATATCTAAGCGTATGATGATAGAGTTATTAAAACTAGCTGATGTGAGGGATAATATAATTCCCATATTAGAAGATGCAAATCATCCAGAGAGATATAAAGAGATAGGTGAGGTGGATATAATATATCAAGATGTTGCCCAACCCAATCAATCTGAGATATTTGTAAAGAATATTAGACAGTTCAAGCCTAAAATAGCATATTTATGTCTAAAAACACAGAGTATTGATGTATCCGCAGATCCTAAAGAGATATTAGATGAGGAACTGAATAGAATCGGTTATAAGCCTCTGGAGATAATCGATCTGAATCCTTACGATAAACACCATTATTTTCTAGTTTTTAGGATCTCTCTCGAACACTAATAACATAGATTTTGTCTGTTCATTTAGAAGAGCCTCTATAAGAGCTGATTTTGGAACGAGAGAGCTATCAATACCCTTTCCCTCACTTACATATATAAATATATCCTCATCGCTCTCCAAAACATCCAATTCAGAACGATTGTCTGGGTCAATCTGTCTATAAACATCTAATCTCCTATTCATAATATCCAACGCCCAAGTTCTAATTTTTCTATCCTCAGCTCTAGACAATTTCCATAGGACCACATCATCTCCAGAATTTATAATATCCTCTAAAGTTAGTACCTCATGCTTTAGAGCCCTATATATAAGCTTCCTCAATATAGCCGCTGCCTTCAGAACCTTATTATGGTTGTATACATTCTGAAACATCATGTATCTACCTATCAACATGGCCTCTATACTCTTAGAACCTTCGATATGAATTTTCCAACTATTCTGTTCTCTCCAGTTAGGATTTACCAATAGTATGTTTTTCAATATAAAATCTGTTTCTATAACTCCGTAGGAAGTTCCTGTATAGTATGCATCTCTAACAAGATAATCCAATCTATCTAGACCTGCATCAAAACTGATTAGAGGAACCTCTAACAGCTCAAAATCCGAAGGTAATTTCAAATTTTTACCAATATCATCTATAATAAGTTGACTCAGAGCCATACCCAGCTGTTCATGAAATTTGTGATTTGGTTTACCATTATTGTCTTTGAGATCTTCGACTTTAACACATTGCTTTTCTCGCTCAAAATGAGCCTTAATCTCACCACTATACATCAACCCAAGTACGTGTTCTGCATCATGTGAAAAAGCTACATGACCAACATCATGGAGTAATGCATAGTATCGAGATTGTTGAATCAGGGCTCTTCTCTCATTTTCAGATAATTTCTGATAATATGTTCTTTTTGTTCTATCTCTGGCTTGCATGATATTCTGAATGTGGAAATACTTCTCTACTAGACCATAAACCCCTAAGGAATGTTCATATCTTGTATGAGTAGCTCCAGGATATATGAGATATGCTAAAGACAGCTGTTTTATCCTTCTGAGTCTATTCATGATAGGATGGTTTAGTAGGTATTTAAACTCTTGTGGAAAATATATCATACCATGTATTGGGTCTTTTATACTGATCATATTCTCTTAAACACATCAGGTTGCTCTTCCATACATTCCCCTTGATCAGCTAGAATTACTAGTATTATCCTTACCATTTGGCTAGGAAGACCTGTTTTTTCAGAGATCTTATTGATATGGGTTGGATATTTTATCAACCTAACTATTCTATCTCGATTCTTTTCAAATAGCTCTCTTCTTATTAAGTATAATTGATTATCAATAGGATTCAAAAAAATTATAAACCTATCTATATCATCTCTCTTCTTTATTATTTCCATATCTGATGCGGAAAATATTCCATATTCTAACTTAGGATCTGTCAGATTCTTAGTATGAGATACAATCTTCATAGCTTCATAAATATCCTTAGGTATACTAATATTTCCATTTGGCAATAGTCTTATCAAATTCTTATCTAGAAGACTTTTCAAAATCTTTAGTTCATTCTGTGATAGTTCCTTCCTCAGATAGTCTAGATTTCTATTTTTATAGAATATCAAAGAGACCTTCCATAGAAGATCTAACTGTTCTGGAGACAATTCTTTGAGTAATTTCTCAGATTTTGGACTAAGTTTAGATTTTCCCTTAGTTTCCAAATCTTCAATCGTCTCAATCATCTTGGGTTCAATGCTGGATAGATCTTTCTTAACAATAAGTATCACATTATCATTCAGAAAATATGCTTCAAATCCTAAGGCCTTGATTTTGTTAATATAATCATGTATAGTCTCCATATTTTAAATATTCCCGCATATAAATTTAAAGTTAATATATAAAATTAAAATTATAAATGTGATGAACACTGGATATTCTGATGTGATGATGAGAAATTTGAGTACTGATGATTATGGGGAGATTAATTAGAGGATTGTTCACAATAATAATCATGCTAATTGCAGAAGGAATTCTAGAATTATTATTTATCGTATTCAGATTCCTAAAGAGATAAATCAATCTGATCGTTTCATATTTTCAATATGTTCTAACAATCTCCTACCTTCCTCTTCATCTACTTGTCTTGTACCTTTACCAACTTTGCTCACACTTATCCTATCATACCCATTATCTCTTAAGACGTTCACTATTTTCTGGACATACTCTTGTGTAGTGAATATGATTGGATTTGGCCCGGCATCAAAAGAATAAGCTGCTATATTTCTCCCATGATTCTGGTTGAGTTCAATTATCAACTCCGCTACTCTATGGCTAGCATCATTCATATATACTATTCTTGGATAACTCCTAAGCATCGATGAGTGTAGTCCATCAGATGCTTTCATAGTCAATTCCCAAACTCTAGGATAATCTTTACTTCTCATAGCACTGATTAGATGAGGTAATAGAATATATTCCTCGTATTTAACCCAATCCCAATACAGAGGATCTGTCCTGGTAGTTATCTCCATCCCCTCTCTACTACTAATATTTTTCTTAGCTGAATTAACAGTAACGATTATTATTCTTAGATCATCCAGTTCTTCAGCCGGTATTAATGATTCTGCATAGCTACTTTTCAGTATCACATCACGATCAAATCCCAACTGAGAGTAGTTTCTGAGTTGGTACATATCAAATCCTCTATACCAAACCACGAATCCTCCTGATGATGGAATGCTTCTAGATGCAGAACCAGATAGCTGTGCAGCATATATAGATAGAGTTCTCTCATCTAAATTTTGAAACTCTGGAATTACTTTATAGAATGCATATGCTAGCGCAGAGAATCCAGAGGCAGATGATGCTAATCCTGCTCCTGTAGGGAAGTCATTCGCAGATCGTATTTTATAATTATATTTATACAAACTACTCAAACCAGATACAATTGCTAGATTTCTAATAAACTCTTCCACATTACTCCATTCCTTAGAATTTTGGCTAATCTTCTCCCCATCTAGATAGAATTCAAGTAATTTTCCACTACCATTAGGAATTATGGTAAGCTCAGTAATAGTTTTGTAGCTATCAGCTATAAGAGATGCTGAAGATTTTGTAGGGTATCTGGGAATATCTAGATCCCCTATTATCTCCTTTGGCATAACTCCCCAATACTTAACCAGAGCTAGATTGGGATGAGATAATACATAAACGGTCTTCTCAGTCATGTGTTAGTATTCTATAAATAAGATTATAAAGAGCTATGTTATATCCCGTCGGAGGGATTTGAACCCCCAACCTCCCGGTAACAACGATTTCCTCACTACAGCCGGGCGCTCTACCGTTGAGCTACGACGGGTCTGTTTGTTTTATAAGTACATGTTTTTTAAAATCTAACTCTGGATAGATAAACTCATGTTGACTGAGATATATTCAATACTTAAGATAGAAATATTTGGCAATACTGTTGAACAATATCTCCTATTTTTTATAAGTCTATTTGTCCTGACTACTATATTCAGAATATTCAAAGAGGTGATATTAGTATCTCTAAGGAAAATAGCTGAAAGATCAACAACGAAATATGATAACTATCTTATAGATGCAATCTCAGAGCTAAAATGGCCATTTTATACTTGGATATCATTACATCTCTCGCTTCAGGTTCTTACTCTACCCAAATCATTCAGTATTTTCTTAGATATTCTAGCTATTATAATGATAGCTTACTATATATCAAAAGCTCTATTGAAATTCATAGAATTAGTAATTAAAGATTGGAATTCCAGAGCAGATCCTGAAGATAGAGTTGAGGATAATGTTATAGATCTTGTTGTAAATGTGGTTAGGATTGTTATAATAGTATTTGCCATAGTAACAGTACTAACGAATCTGGGGATAGATACAACTGCATTAATAACAGGATTGGGAATTGGGGGTCTTGCAGTTGCATTTGCATTTCAGCGTATAATGGAGGATATCTTTGCCTTTTTCATGATACATATAGATAAACCTATAAAGAAAGGGGAATTTATAGTTGTGGGGAATTATGCAGGTACTGTTGAGAGAATTGGACTCAAATCTACCAGATTGAGATCTAGAAGTGGAGAAGAGATTGTAGTATCAAACAAAGATCTATTGAATTCTTGGATCAATAATTTTGGTAGGATGAGTGAGAGAAGGTATCTACTTAGAATAGGTGTTACGTATGACACTCCTGCCGATAAGTTGGAGAGAATTCCTAAAATACTAGAAGAGGAAATAATCCGAGCTAGCAACGAACTGAAGATCAATCGAATTCACTTTGTATCATATGGGGATTTCAGTTTGATATTTGAAGCTTATATTTCAATATATAAGGTTGATTATGTAGAATATTTGAATGTAGTTCAACAGATCAATCTGAATATAAAAAGGAGATTTGATCAGGAAGGAATATCATTCGCATTCCCTAGTCAATCTATATATATAGAGAAGATGCCTAAGGAAAAGATTTAAAAATATTTTGTATAAATAGAACAACAGATAGCGGCCATAGGGCCTGGGAAACACCCGTTCCCATCCCGAACACGGAAGTTAAGCCAGGCCACGAGGGGTTGTACTGCCCTGAAGGGTGGGAAAACCCCTTGCTGCTATCCTTTTTAAGATTATTCTATATAGAACTATTATGTTAGGAACTTCTGGAATCAGAGGTAAATACGGGGAAAAGATCACTCCTAGTCTGATCTATAGAGTTTCCAACCAGTTTGCTCAAGATCACAAGAGAATCTATATAGGACATGATATAAGAGATAGTTCACCAGCTCTATACTATTCTGCTGTTTCCGGAGCTTTAGCTAGTGGGGCAGAAGTATATATGATTGATACCGTGCCAACTGGAATAATGGGATTCAGTTATCCTGGAATTATGATAACTGCTTCACACAATCCCGAAGAGGATAATGGGATCAAGTTTTTCAGAGATGGAAGAGAAATTACAAAGGAAGAAGGGGAGTTTTTAAACAGAGAGATTATAGAGAGCAAACATGGGATAATTGTTCAGGATTATCAGAACATCATTTATGAGAGATATCTTGCTGCTCTCGAGGAGAGTTTTGAATTTGATTTCAGCATAGAACCTATAGATCTTAACTCTTCTGCGTATACTTTTTTCAACTACTACATCCAAAGAACCAGAATAAGATTAAGATTGATAGATAATGTTCCATACTTTTTGAGGAAGAGTGAACCAATTCAACAGAATGTGAAAATCGATAGAGGCTTCATGCTAGATGGGGATGGTGATAGAGTAGTTCTAGTTAGAAATGGAAATATAGTTGATGGAGATCGAATGTTTGCAGGTATGGCAAAATATATGAACGAAACTAGAGGCACAGATGTGTTAGCAGTTACTGTTGAATGTCCTATAGCCATCAAAAATTTCCTAAGCGAATATTACAAAATACACGTTACACCAGTAGGATCTAATTATATCTCTAGTATCCTAATGAATTATAAGGATAGAGGATTTGGAGGGGAGCCAAATGGCCATTATATCATACCAAAATTCAATTTGGTTAGTGATGGAATTGGTGGAATGGCCCTTATCACTGAGATGTTGAAAAGAGAATATCCATTACCAGATATATCCTATAGAGTGATAAGAAAGAAGTATCCTGTATCTGATAAAATAGAGACTATGAAAAGAATAAAATCTAAGCTAAACGGTGAATATCTGGAGATTGACGGGATTCTGATAGAAACAGAGGATATTAAAATATTGATTCGACCTAGTGGTACAGAGAGCATTTTAAGATTAACTGTAGAAGCTCCTCCTGATAAGATAGATGAGATTTTGGATAAATATGAGAGTATAATTCTAGAAAGTATTAAAAATCCATAGCTGATATTAAAACATGCGTCTCCTACTACTGCATTCTGAGCATATAGAAGTAATTCCAAAGGAGAAGGCTGTTGAAATTTTTGATGAACCAGAGAGAGTAGATTTAGATAATGTTCTAGTTGTTTTTGTATCTGTGGAAAGAGGAGATCTAGAAGAATATTTGGATAGAGCAGTTGATGATATTCTATCACATCTGAAAGCTATTGATGCTAAAAACATTCTCATATATCCATATGTACATCTGACGAATGATCCAGAGAGTCCAGTCAGAGCTAGAGAACTAACAAACAGATTGTATGAGCTATTAAAAGGGTATGTGGAAAATATATATAGAGCCCCATTTGGATGGTATAAAGAATTCAAGATTCATGTTTATGGACACCCATTATCTGAACTGAGCAAGACTTATAGGAAAGATACTGAATATATATCAAAATCTCTTAAACAAGAATCAAATATCAAATCTAGATTTGTGATACTCTGGAGAGATAGAATCTACGAAATATCTGAATTTGATTTCCAAAAATTCCCTAATTTCAAGAAGCTAGTTGATTATGAAACAAAGAAAGTGAGAACCTATGAATCTGAACCAGTACACATAGAATTAATGCAAAGACTCAAGTTAGCTAGCCATGAACCAGCAAGTGATGCTGGTAATATGAGATATTATCCTAGAGGAAGATTGATAAAGAAGATTCTAGAGAGAATGGTTAGTGAATATTGTATAAACGACGGTGCTCATGAGGTTGAAACTCCTATAATGTATGATTACAACCATCCAAGTCTAGAGAAATATTTGAATAGATTCCCAGCTAGACAGTACACTGTATTATCTGATCAGAAGAGATATTTTCTGAGATTTGCAGCATGCTTTGGGCAGTTTCTCATAGCCCATGATACTCATATAAGCTACAAACAACTACCTCTGAAGCTATATGAATTAACTAGATACTCATTCAGAAGAGAACAGAGTGGAGAAGTTACAGGTCTGAAGAGATTAAGGGCATTCACCATGCCAGATATGCATACTTTAGTGAGTGATATGGATATGGCTAAGAGTGAATTTCTGCACCAGCTAGAATTATCCAAAAGATTGATGCAAGAATTGGATTTATATGATCACATAGAAATTGCATTCAGAGCTCAAGAAGAGTTCTTCAACCAGAATAGAGATTTCTATAGATCTGTGCAGGAGATTGTTGGAGACCGACCAATATTGCTAGAATTGTTCGATCAGAGATATGCATACTTTATAACAAAATTTGAGTTTAATTTTATTGATAGTAAGGATAAAGCTGCATCACTATCCACAGTTCAGATCGATATTGAAAATGCAGAGACTTATGATATAAGGTATGTAGATAGTGATGGTAATTATAAAAAACCTATTATATTACATGCGAGCCTATCTGGGGCAATAGAGAGAGTGATATTTGCAATACTGGAGAGAGAAGGTATGAAAATTGCTAAGGGCGGAAAAGGCGAATTTCCCATGTTTCTAGCACCTATTCAAGTTAGGATAATACCTGTTAGTAAGGATTATTTGGATTATGCTATTAAAATACATAATGAGATCTCACATATATTCAGAACTGATGTAGATGATCGGGAGGAGAGTGTAGCTAAGAAAATAAGAGAGGCTCAAATGGAATGGATACCAGTTATAATTGTTGTTGGTAAAGAAGAGATGGAGAGTGGAATGATAAGCGTTAGTACACGAGATGGGAAGAGATTCCATACAACTGTAAACGAGTTTATAAAAACCTATTCTAAGAATCTGAAATACACAGAGAGTCTAAATATGCCATATCTGATAAGTAAGAGGGGTGATCTATGAAGATAATTTTGATTACTGGAAAGAGAGGAGCTGGTAAAAGCGAATTAGCTAAATTACTATCATCTAGAATACCTGTATATGAAATGTCCGATTATGTATACAGAGAGATGCGAAAAGCTGGTATAGATAGATTTGATGCAATTACAGTAGGAGAATTTGCTAAGAGATTGAGAATTGAGAGGGGAAATGATATTGTGGCAAAATTGTTGTGGGAGGATATTAGAGGATTGGATATAGTGGTTATATCTGGAGCACGTTCACCAGAAGAGGTTGAATTTTTTAGGAAGAATGCCGATGTTCTGGTTATAAAAGTGGATGCTCTTCCAGAAATTAGATATCACAGAATATTACAGAGAGCTAGACCTGGTGATGTGAAAAGTTTTGATGATTTTATTAAAAAGGAGAGGTTAGATGAAGAACTTGGAGTGGGAACTATACTAGAGGATATCATAATAGATAATAATCACGACCTAGGTGTGTTCAGATTGAAAGTAGAGAATCTGCTAAAATTCATTCTAGATCGTTCCTGAAGCATACTTCTACAGAAGCATTACATCTGAAGGGAGAATTGATAGTTATCTGAAAAGGTAATGATATCTTTCCGATCATATTACGTTGATCCACAGGGATGAGAGTGTGATTAGAGATAATATTAATATTCACAATACTGCAATCTCCATCTAATATCTTTATATGAACAGTGGGATCCTGAGGAACAGTATAATTCGTTTTCCCTATATCATATGTAAATACATACCCTTCAATTAGTTCTGTGTTTATATTTTGGCATGTGGCTGAGACTAACATAGTGACATAAAGCATATTGTCCTTACAGAACACGCCTATACCCACATTCTCCATAATATCGTTGAGTATTAATCTCCTGTGTCCTACACTAGTTAGCCAACCCGTAACTACTCTCCTAGAATTCTGCAGATAATCACTATTACAATTAATATTCTCCAAATAGATTATATTCTCTCCAGCTGAGAAAAACATATATCTATTATCTAGTAATCTCATAGCTACATCTCTACCTTCCTTATCAATATGACCAAAAAAGTTTTCATAGTACATCCTCTTAGCATACAATCTGGCGATATATCCTAATCTGTTATCGTATTTATATGGACTTAGATTGGATTCCAATCTAACTCTATTTATATGTTGAAATATAATATACTCAAATTCAGTAGGAGGTGGGTAATCCAATTTTCTAAAAATACTATCTGATTTCTGATCCTGGATTTTACCTATACAACCCGAAAGAAAGAGTAAAAAACTAATCAGTAGAAATCTCAAAAGGTGGGCGAGTCTCATCTGGCAACTTATACCATATTCGGTATACATCGAATTTTAACTGTTCAACATTATCAACATCTTCTATTTTCTTTCTCTCAAGCCTAAAATCCTTAAGAGGAGAGTATTTCATCATCTCTCACCCAACATCTTTAGAACAAATTCTCCTATCTCCGTGTATGGTGTATAAGCACCTCCTGCCATTTTAAATCCACATTTCTTACATTCCCATATACTAAATGAGACCCTACGTAATGTTTTTGAATGACATTTTGGACATTCATACTTAGCTCTTTGCTTAACTATGATCTCATTATAGAGTGTTCTTATTTTTTTACCATATCTATTTGTCTTTAACATCTTTCTCACCCAACACTCTATTTAATATCTTAGGTCTATTTTTTAAAGCTATTTCTATCATTTCGTCCAATTCATCTCTATTCAAACTTCCATTTCCCATTTTCTGGATCCCAACTATATTGTCATCTCTATCTATTGCTATACTCACTAGCACATCTGCCAATTCAGATTCCATATGTGTGGGATCTAGTAATATAACATCTTCTATTTTTGCAAATGTGCTTGATATAACATGATTCTGAATGAAATTGTCCTGAACAAATTCATCTCTATTCAGCTTATCATTTTCGATCTTTGGGATTCTTATGTTGCTGAGTGCAGCCATACCAGCCAAATAACTAGCATCAATAGCATTACCATCATAATCTATAACATACATATCTAGAAATACAGTATAACCCTTTTTAGCCTCCAGAGCTAATTTACCCAGATTCAACACTTCTGCACTTCTGAAACCTCTATCGACAATTCTAGATAACTCAATACCTCTCTCATCAGGAGGACCACTAACAAAACTCTCATGGGCTATAGGGGATAAATCTACATTCACTATAAAATTTCCTTTATTATCTTCGAATAGATCGCCGTATTCTATTTTTATTCCGGCTACGACCAGAGTATCCCCCAGTCTTGCTATCGCTGATCCTTCTGCAGTTTTTATTACATCATGTTTTATAGCAATCTCTCTATACTGATCAGCTTTTCTCCCATCAATCCTCTTTCTATAATTCTTATAGTACTCTAAAAATGTCTCTCTTGAATAATGAATCATAT
Organism: Candidatus Anstonellales archaeon; assembly: GCA_038740615.1. Taxonomy (GTDB): domain Archaea; phylum Micrarchaeota; class Micrarchaeia; order Anstonellales; family J096; genus JAADEL01. The sequence continues at coordinate 27,151 of JAVYLQ010000001.1, forward strand.
ATATCTCACCAGATCATTGCTCAGCTCTTTAGAATATCTTCTTGTAAAAGCATCTCTGATTAGATTTTCGAAAAACTCTCTTTTCGATCGAACCATTTCAATAGCGCTCTTCAATTCTTCATAACTTATCTTCCCATCAAGTTGTAGTAATAATATATCGCCTTTCCTAGTAATGCATATAGGTATATCTCCTTGACCTAGATTATCTTCCTCCTTGGATAGATCCAACACGATCTCATTATTCACCTTACCTGCAGATATTCCATAACCTATATCTCTAAGAGCTATACCCGCATCTATTAATGCTGCAACCGCAGCTACAAAAGATGCTACTCTTGTACCTCCTTCAGCCTGTAAAACTAGTATCTGTACTTCTATCAGACCACCAGGATATCTATCTACTAGTATCAAATTAGATAGAGCTTCCCTTAAAACTTTTGAAATCTCCACAGCTCTCCTATTTGGAACGTATTTGCCATGCTCCTCCAGAGAACAGAATGTCGCCATTCTGTATTCTACCTTAATAATAGCTCTCTCAAGATTCTCTATAGCCGGAGGTGCCTCCTCAGGGCCATATACACCTACAAGTATCTTATTCATTCCCCATTCGATATATGCAGATCCCTTAGCATTTCTTAAAATCCCAACTTCCAACTTAATATTCCTCAATTCATCTTTCTGTCTACCATCAGATCTCATCTACCATCACCAAAATTCTTCATGATATAATCTGTAAGCCCTCTTATATGAGCTCTCTTAACAATAGTGTTTATTATATCAATAGCACGACTAAAATCACCTCTTCCTATCCAGATGATCCCATTCCTACCTACTTCTAGCTTGCTGTTGGATAATTTTTCTATAAGCTTAAGCATTTCCCCTTTTGATCCTACAATCCTACCAACTTTGGATTCTGGAACTCTATAGATAACACCATTACGCAATAATCTAACATTCTCTAGAGTCTCTCCAGTTTGGGATACAACTCCTATAACATAATCTCCTATGTTTAATCTTATCTCCAAACCTCTGATCATAATACTCATAGCATAGAATGAAGAGATATCTACAATATATGCTACATTCTTCTTCTCAGCAATTATTTTACCTATAACCACATCCTTAGGTTTAGGGATATATACAGTTTCTATAGCCGCATCTATGCCCTCTAAGTGTAAGTTATATATATTCTCCATATCTCCTGGTAGAATTACTCTCATCTAATCTTTCACCTTTAGCAGTTTGCTCTCCACTTTACCTCCAGATAATTTGTTTAATCTATCGTAAAACTCTCCCTGGAGGCCAGCTAGTAGCTCTATATGAGCTACAATTGATCCATCGTTTGATTCCTCTAATTTAAGGGGGTTTAGAGATTTGATATAACCGTATACTTTGTAAGCGACATCTGCGGGAACTCTAATCTCGATAATTACTGATGCCATTTTGATAGGTAGTATTTTTCTTAATTGCTCTAGAATCTCCTTGGCTTGCTGCTCAACTGGTTTGAACGGATCTATGTTATATTTTATATTATTCATTGCATTCTCTATTCTAAGAGGTGGTATGGGCAGATTTGTCTGTCCATCAATACAGTTCTTGGCTAGAAAATCTATTATTTGCTTCCTTTTCTTCTCAACCATCTTTCTTCTCTGTTCAGTAGTTAACTGTACTTCCCCTTTCTCCAAGATTGTCTTAAGTATTATCTGTATATCATCTGTACCAAATGCCTTCTTTATATTACTAGGTGATTGACGCTCACCCTTTTTGAAATTCTTATAAACTTCCTCTACTACCAATATATTATTTAGATCTTTTTTTGTACCTTCTAGGTAGGCATATGTCTTATCAGGATCTAGCAATACCTCAAAGTGTTCTCCCCCTATTACAATTCTTCCTATAATGGCTTTATTAAGATCCATTATCCCCACCCTGCATAGTAATATCCTTTTTTAATACTACATTATCAAGGTTAAATAGCTCTTTGAATATCTTTCTAGCAGCTCTCAATTTGGAATTGTTATTACCAAATGCAAACTTTACATCTTTTGGTTCTATAAATAGGATTAACGTTTTCTCCATATTAACATTCATCACATCATATTTATTTATTTTAGAATTATTGAAGAACAATTTTACGAATTCCTCTAGTTTATCACTATATTTAAGAATAATAATTTTCTTATTGAAAGATTCAGACAATATCTTCAGTCTCTTCAGGCCCAATTCAGGATTCTTAACTATAAAATATAGATAATTATCATCTTGATAAACTGCCTCTGGAAATTCTCCTATCAATCTATTGTATTCATTAATATAATAGATATCTTTATCAGAGATTTCCATCTTTAGAATTTTGCCTCTCCTTTCTCTAGAACCGCTACTGCTGATACTAAAAATGGCTTTCCTATAGTCTGTCCAATCTCCAGAGAAGTATTGATGTAGATAGGAATGAGATTCTTCTCTTTACATCTCTCTTCCAAACTTTTTAACACATCATCTCTTGCGTTTTTTGCTATGAATACAGCGATTGGTTTAGAGTTCTTTAGAGTATCAATTACCTCTTTATAACCATAAACCACTTTACCTGTTTCAGCAGCCAATCTTAAATTTTCCAGGTTCGGATCCAGAGAGATTCTTTTAGATCTCTTTCTAACCAATATCTTTTCGCGTTTCTCTTCCATATCAATCACATCTATTTATTAGAAAACTTAAATTTTAAAAGTATTCTACCTGTACCTAATGATATAGGTTTACCACTCAGTACTGCCTCTACAGGACCCTTTAGTCGATCCACTTCCCCGTTAACAGCACCTCTAACTAGATGTTTAATAGTTTCTTCGTAAGCAGCCCTTGCTAATACAGAGGTTTTGAATCTAACCATACCATTCCTACCTATAGATAACACTTCACCAGTCCAACACATCCCATCAGCAAGTAGTGAAAGATGCCTTACATCAACATCCAAACCTTGCATATCGAGTGTTTCCTTGAGTTCTTTGAGTATTGCATTCCTAGCAGCTTCTATACCAAACATCTTATATATCATTATTATATCATTTGTATAGCATCTATGTATATCTATATATGCCTTAAATCTATTGTAAAGCGCATCTAGATTATTCCCTGCAGCTTTAATAACATATTCACCATTTTCCTCTACTATCGTTGCCTTGGTGATACCCTCTATACCATTTATAGTAAGATTAGGGAGTTTACTATATACTTTATGGATTAACTTTATATCAGAATCCCTAGGTATTACCAATCTGAAAACATCTTTCTTATTCTTGGCAGGTTTCATCTGGCCCTGTATTTTTTTGCTCTTTAAGAACCTATTTACCGCATCCACAATACTCTCTGTAGTCAGAAATTTAGAATAATATGCATCTATTTTCACTTTCATGCGTATATCGAATCCATTGTTACTGATTTTCAACTTGAAATTAGCCACGTCTGATAACTTGATATGTTCGATTTCTCTCATGATTCTCTGAACTGTTTCCAGATCTGTCTTATAATTGTCGTTAAATCTTATGACTATAAGTGGTTTCTTTGGAGTAGTTTTCCTATCCACTATCTCGATTATTCTAGGTAATCCAGTAGGTACATGTTCTGCGACCCCTGCATAGTGAAAGGTTCTCATAGTCATCTGTGTACCAGGCTCTCCGATAGATTGGGCTGCGATTATTCCTACTGCCTCTCCAGCCTCTATATTAGTATTCAATTTTCTCCTCTTCATTACATCCTCACCTATACAGTATCAATATCATCTTTTCTAGTATCATCTACATCCAATCCCTTAACACCCATATACATAGGATTTTTAGCATCACCACCATACAAGAATTGAATTATCCTACCATTACTATCCCTAACAGATATATCATCCTCAACATAATAATCTGCAAGAGCATTTATTAATCTCCTCTGCATATATCCACTTCTAGAGGTTCTTATAGCTGTATTAACTATAGATTCTCTTCCAGCAATACTGTGTGCAAAGAACTCATCTACATCCAAACCAGTAGTAAAACAGCTATAAACATAACCTCTTTCCCTCCCTCCCAGTTTGCCTCTATCAAAGAATGGCAATAATCTCTTATAATATCCTCTCCAAGGCCTTCTATTTCTAACAACCTGCTGTCCTACTGTACCAGACATCTGTATAACGTTCAATAGAGATCCTCTCGATCCTATCTTAGCCATTAGTATTGAGGAATTCTCTGTTCCAAAATAATTCTCTAACAACTTACCTATTGCATTTCTAGTCTCTGTCGTAACTTGCATTATCAGAGCCTCCAGAGTCTGTTTCATACTCATACCAGGCAATCTATCTAATTCTCTACTCTTGAATTTTTCTATAAGCTCCTCTATCTTCTTATCCATATTCTGCAGTTCCTTTACAATCTTCTTCCTGTAATTAACATCCACATAGTAATTCTTATATGAAACTGTTATTCCATGTAAGGTTAAATACTCTATACCCATTTTAAAAGACTTGTTGATAAATTGTGCAGCTATATCATCACCATAAACTATTACAAGCCTCTTAATCAACTCATCTAATGCCTTACCATCTATAGCTCCATCTAAAATCTTACCTTTCTGAATCTTTAATTTCACTCCAAGCTTTGTATCAGCTTCCATAGATAGATCTGGTGGTAGCAACATCTCCAGCAATTCTCTACCTGTATAACTACTCTTAATAGGTAGATTTGTGATATCAAATCCAGCATTAGCTAACATTTTTAAAGCATTATTCTTATCAATCACTGTATCCTGTTTGGATAGGAAATAGAGACCAGTCACTCCATCTTCAGAATGTTTAATCAAAGCTCTACCATTCCTTATAGATAATATATGTTTATTACCATCCATCAACTCCATAGCTTCTACTCTAGCTTCCTCTAACTGTAGAACATGTAGATTCATCTCATCTCCATCAAAATCTGCATTGTAAGGAGGAGTAATTAGAGGATTTATCCTAAAGGTTTTACCAGGTAATACTTTTACATAATGTGCCATCATAGATACTCTGTGTAGTGAAGGTTGACGATTGAATAACACTACATCTCCATCAACAAGCTGTCTCAAAATTACCCAACCTGGACCTATTTCCTGCAAGATCTTTTCCCTGTTAGTAGGTGTGATTATTCTCTTCTCTCCAGTAGGACTTATCACAGCTACAGCTCTCGGATATACATCTCTTTGAATAAGTTCTTTACAATAATCAATATTATTTTCCATAACTGCAATAGGCACAGTCTGACTCTCTGCTATTCTCTGTGGAACTCCAACCTGATTGAAATCTATCTTTACATCAGGACTTATTACAGTTCTAGCAGAATATTCTACTCTCTTACCATTCAAATTATATCTGAATCTACCCTCTTTACCCTTTAATCTCTGTACTAGTGTCTTCAGAGGTCTACCACTCCTATGTCTAACCTGAGGAATTCCAGGCAGTTCATTATCAAAATAGGTAGCAACATGATATTGTAGCAATCTCCAATGATCCTCATGAATTAGAGTAGGTGCTCCAGCTCTCTTATTCATCTCCAATTTTTCATTAACTCTAATTATTTCTGCAAGTGCATGTGTAAGGTCATCTTCACTCTTCTCTCCTGATTCTAATGTTATAGAAGGTCTTATCCTAGGAGGTGGAACTAATAGATAATTGAGCAAAAAGTCTTTGGGTCTGAATATATAATCCTTAGCTGCAACAGCATATGGGGAGAACGCTTTAGATAATTCCTCCACGTCCTCATCTGGGATTCTATTCAACCACTTCTCGATTTTCTTAATCAACAATTCATCCTCTTTCTCATCATCCTTATCAAACTTAATAACAAAATTGTAAGGTTTATCCAACTTTATTATGGATTGCTGTGCCCCACAATGTGGACATATTACCTTGTTTCTGATCTTATAATTTCCCTTTCTCAGTTCAGGATTATTAAGAAAGCGATGACACTTTTCACAAGTATTATTCAATACATATTCAAGATGCTTAACAAATAGTGGGTGTATTACTGGTGCATTAAGCTTTATATAACCAAAGTGACCGGGACAAGTCTTGTGTGTACCTCCGCAAGTCTTACATTTTATTCCAGGATCAACAACTCCCATTCTAGGATCCATCAATCCTCCTTCGATAGGATAACCATTATCATCATATGTGTCTGGTAACTTCACCTCTACCTTTGCAAGTTTCTTTATAATCTCATCTGAAGCTATCATGAATTGTATGTTGTGTAGATAGTAATCCTTTCTCTCATATCGTTTGTTCATCATCCAGATCACCTTTTTTCCTTATGAAGAGTTTTGGATAAATATGCATAGATATAATTTCGTTGAGCAGCAATTTGAAGGCATATGGAATTTCTATATGTCCTACGTTATTACTTCCACACACAGGACATACGTATTCTTCAGAAGGTTCGTCATAATATGCGAAACTGCCACAGTCTAAACACACATGTTCTACATGTTTATCACTATTCTCTAACAATCTATCTATCACTGTAGCTGCTGCTCCATATCCTAGTAGAGTATCTCTTTCCATCTCTCCAAATCTCAACCCTCCCTCTCTACTTCTTCCCTCAGTAGGTTGAGAGGTTAATAATTGCACTGGTCCTTTGGTTCTACTATGCATTTTATTTGATACTAGATGATGTAATCTCTGATAATATATAACCCCTATAAATATTTTAACCTTTATTTTCTCTCCAGTAACACCATCGTACATCTCCTCCTCTCCCCATTCATCAAATCCTAGGGATTTTAACTCTTCGACAAACTTCTCTAGTTTATCACCGGAGAAAGGAGTGGCATCTACATATTTACCAGTTATACATGCTGCCTTGCATCCTAACATTTCTAATAGATGACCTGCAGTCATTCTACTAGGTATTGCATGTGGATTTATTATCAGATCAGGAACGATTCCACTTTTTGTGAATGGTAAATCCTTCTGATCAACTAACATTCCTATTACTCCTTTCTGTCCATGTCTAGAACTGAATTTATCACCTATTTCTGGAATCTTATTCAATCTGAATCTAACCTTTATCACTACCTCCCCGTCCTGATTCTCTGTTATCATAACTCGATCAACTCTACCCTCTTCCCCTTCCTTAACCTTTATAGAACTATCTTTGTATTTCTCTTCTGTTGCTCTAGTAAAATCCAAATCCTCTAAGAATCTAGGTGGTGATAGCTTTCCTATAATAACATCATTTTCCACATATTTTTCCTCCAATCTAGGTAAGCCATCATCATCTAACTTCTCATAAGAAACATTGTGTTTAACATTTATAATCATGGAACCTGGCTTTGTGATTTTATCTCTGAATTGGGCATAATACTCAACAATCTCGGTGGAATACGTTTTGAACATTATTGATCTACCAAATCCCCTATCTACAGCGGACTTGTTTATAACAATTGCATCAGTCATGTTCCATCCTCTGTAACTCATCACTGCAACCACAAGATTGTACCCAGCTGCTCTCTTGGCTAATCCTAAGTAATCATATGTTCTAGTGGTTGCTATTGGACGTTCATTATAGTAATTAATATATGCCTTAGTGTCATATCTGAAATTGAATGCAGAATTATATATCCCTAAACTCTGTTTTAGCATACCGCTAGCCATAGTGAGTCTAGGTGAAGAGTTGTATTCAGGGAATGGTAGAAGAGCTGCGGCTATTCCAAATAGTGTTGATGGATCAATCTCCATATGAGTATACCTCTCATCTCCAAGATCATTCATAGATTTTGCTATAAATGCATTTTCCTCTTCTTCCGCATCTAAATACTCTATATATCCCATCTTAACCAATTGTTCCCAAGAATACTTACCTGATTTAACCTCATCCCATATCCTCAAAATCTTCAGCTCACCTCTCTCTATAACTAGATAAGGTCTTCTCAATCTACCTGGGGAAGTATTGATATAAAATTCATTAAACTCTTCTCTAAAATAGAAGTTTACAGAAGAGCTAATTTCACCCGCTCTTCTTGCACTAACAAGAGCAATAAATAGTTCCTTACCATTTTTAACTTCTCCTACGTAATCCCCATCTAGATATACTTGAACATTGTGTTCTGATCTTGAATCTGTTAAGTATGGATTTAGAATAGCAAGTATAGGGGTGACATCAACTTTTTCCGTGGTTATTTCTGCCATTATAGCCATATTCTTTAGCAATGATGTTGATGCACCTTCTGGGGTCTCAGAAGGACATATCTTTCCATACCAGGTCCCATGCAGATCTCTTGCCTTAAAGTGTGGATGTGATTTGTCCAAAGGAGAGAGAATTCTTCTTCTGTGACTCAGAGATGATACAAAACTAACCCTATCCATAACCTGTGATACTCCTGTCTGACCAGCTATCCAGTTACCCGTAGCCATAGCGTACATTACTTTTGTTGTGAATACATTTGGACGGATTAGAGTACTGAATTTTATAACTCTTCTACCCCTTATTATGCTCTTATTTATCTGGTTTTTAGTATCAGCAATCAACTGATCAAAAGCATATCCAAATAACTCAGCTATCAAATCTCCAGCTAGCTTAATCCTCTTATTACCATAATGGTCTCTATCATCTTCCTTTATCTTATTATAAGCTAATAGAGATGCTTTCATACACATTCTAAGCAAGTATTTAGCCTTCTTCTTATTAATCTCTGGATTCACATCAGTTCCCAAGTGAGGCAATACAAAATTAGACATCAATTTGTTGAAATGATTCAGCTGAACTTCCCATTCATTGTTTGGTTTTAATCTCTTTATCAGATAAACAAGAGGATCAGCAACAAAATCCTCCTTCTTTTCAATTTCCTGTTTGTTTAGCATATAGTCAAAATATGCTTCTGGATACTGTTTTAGAGCATTCTGTATTTCCTCATCACTCATACCAAGAGCTCTTATTACTACAAATACATTCAACTGAGGAACAGAGTGGGGGAAATCTATATAGAACAGACCTTCATCAGTTCTCCTTATTGTTAATTTAGCTCTGTATATTCCTCTAGTAGAGAACACTTTTGCTATAACATCTTCCTTGTTCTCCTTGACAACCAGAATCTTATTAGGTACTAAATCCTCTATACCTATAAGAGTTCGTTCAGTGCCGTTTATAATAAAATATCCTCCAGGATCCATTGGATCAGTTCCCTTATAGATTCTTTCCTGATTGCTTCTGAGAGCTCTATTAAGATTGCACACTACTGAATTTACCATTACAGGGAGATCTCCTATATGGATGTTCTCTTCTTTTCCATCAAACTCATCAACATAATTCCCATTGGCATCATATTTCCTTATGTATCTCTCTACATCGATTAGAACTCTTCCTGAATATGTTAGATCTCTCATCAGAGCCTCTGCTGGGAATAGTATAAAGGTATTACCAGATTGTTCACTCTTCATAGGAGGTTCTAGCTTGATATTTACTATTTTGTATACTATTTTATTTCGATTATCCTCATTGGCCATGAAATTTCTATTACCTAGTTCCACCTCTATCTCATTTTCCCTATTTTTCATCTTGTTTTCTAAATACTCTCTCATTCCTTCCTGAACAAACCTATTATAGGAATCTATCTGCTGTTTTACTAGATTGTTGTATTCAAAATATTTTTTCAACAAAATTTTAGATATATCATTCATTTGGTAATTCATATTTCTCACCAATTACTATCCTATAGTAAGTATATTTTATGCCGTAATCATCTCTCTGAAATTCAAGAACATCATTTTCCTTAGCTCCTAGTGCAATCACAACTGGATCAGATTTCATAATCTTAGGCAATTTCTCCTGCTCGATCCCATATTTTCTTAGCAGTTCCTCCTTCTCACTATCACTCAATATCCTCACATTACCTATCAAGAAATGTCCTATAGGGTTCAATTTAATCTTAGAAACTTTGCTCTTGTCCACCATATCAGCTCAATATTTATAGACCAAAAGCTTTTTAAAATTTAATGTTTGAATAAAACTAAATCATTTTCTAAGCTTCCTAGCTCTAACAATCCTATCTGCAGCTTCTCTAATAGCATTCTCTCTCATATGTTTAGGATCTTTGCTAAAGAGTTTCAAGAACTTGTTTAAGATTCTATCTCGGGTTTTCTGTTTCATAGTCTCCTCATCTAGATAATTACCAGTGATATTGTAAACCCACTCCATATAACTACCTATCACACCTCCTGAATTAGCTAATATATCTGGTACAATTATACTGTTTAATCGATCATCGACATTCCAATCTACTGGATTATTTGCCATCTCAACTATCCATTTAGCCTTTATATAATTGTAATTATGCTCACCTATTTGCATCTCCAAAGCTGCAGGAACCAACACATCAACATCCAACTCTAAGATCTCCTTATTATCGATACTATTCCCTCTGTAACCTTCAAAGCTACCATGTTGCTGTTTGTAGGCTAGCAAATCTGCTATATTCAACCCATTCTCATTATAAACACCCCCTTTACTATCCGATATGGCAATCACTTTATATCCAGCTTCATCCAACATTCTAGCCAGATTTCCCCCAACATTTCCAGCACCTTGAATAGCTATTTTTAGATTTCTCCTCTCAATATTCTTAGCTATATAATCTATAATTACAAATCCCCCATACGATGTAGATATTTCTCTAAATGCTATCCCACCTAACTCAACTGGTTTTGATGTGAACATCCCCATATCTCTGGTACCAACAGCATTCTGATATGCATCCAACATCCAAGCAATTATCTGACTATTAGTATTAACATCCGGTGCAGGAATATCTTTCCAAGTTCCTATAATATCTCTAAAGGCATTTGCATAATTTCTGGATAGTTCCCTCAATTCTTCTCTACTTAACCTCTTTGGATCGACTACCACTCCCCCTTTAGCTCCACCATAAGGTAACTCCATAAGGGAATTCTTAAGGCTCATAAGTAATGAAAGCATCTTCAGCTCTTCTTCAGTCACATTTGGATGGAACCTTATTCCACCTTTAGAAGGGCCTAAAGAGGAATCATGAATTACTCTATAAGCATCGTAGAGTTTATCCCCGGCTCTAATCTTGCTATGATATATTCCCTCCCAATCTATCAATTCCTGATAGCCTAACTCCGAGAGTCTGTGAATCATCCTATTCATAGTCTATTTAGAAATAAACATCGGTTTTAAAAAATAATCACATATAGTTAATTGTGGACGAATTTGAAGAAATCCTGATATCAACCCCTATAGACAAGCTCATAGAGATAATTAAAAATGAGCAAGAGGTCACTAGCTCATATTTAGCTCTAAAAACAAAATACGATCAGGCTACGATAGAAGAGTGGGTGAGATATTTAGAAAGAGAGGGGATTGTTGAGATTAAATACCAACTTAATGAGATGCATATATCTTGGAACTCTCCTAAAAAAGAAGAATTTGATACGAGAAAGGAGAAATTTAAGAAACGGGCAGATACAGTAGAGAAGCAGATAGAACAGCTCAAAGAGGACGTAAATATAGAAATAAGAATAGTATATGAGTTATTAGACCAGATCAATAGTAAGATTGATGAAATGAAGTTAGATAGGGAAAAATTGATGACATTTACTACTCAATTTACCAAATTCAGAGAAGAATTGAATAAAGATTTGGAGATAATATCGAGAGATATTGCTAGAATTTCGCAAAATGTTGATGAGAAATACAGGCAAGTATCTTCTCTTGCCACCCTCATATCGGAAGTGTCAGTAGCTGATGTTCAGGAGCTTGAACAGAACATACGCAAATCTCTAGATGAGAAGCTTAAAATGATAGATACGAGAATTCAGGATTTGGATATATACGTCTCCAAACTTCAGAACATATCAGAGGAGGACATAAATAAAATATACAGTAGATTAGAAGAACTAGAACAGATGAAAGAGATTATCAGAGGTTCTGAATCTATAGAAGGAGGATTGAGGGATCTGATAAGGAAATATGAATATATTCTAGAAGTATTAGCAGAGAGAGAAAAACTCCTGAAGGAATTGGATGAATTAGAGCAGAGAAATATTGAATTGCAGAGATCTCTGAATAATCTTAGTGGAAACATATTTGAGATTAGTGAAAAATTGCAGAAACTAGCGCAGGAATACTATGATATTCAAGGAAAATCTGCAGAACTAGCCACTCAGATTAAATCAAACCAAGATATTCTTAGGAACATTCAGGTGGAAGATACTAGTATAATTGATCAGGCAAAACAGATGCTAGAGACTCTAAGAAGTTTTAAGGATGATGTGAAATCTTTTGAGAAATTGTCTAAGGAGACACATGAGATCTTAGAGAGAATACAGGATATAGGTAAGGTAAGAATGAATCTAGAGAGGTATAAGAGAGAATATTTGCTTGAAGTTGCCAAGTATGCTGAAATGGTTAATGAAGATCTAAAGACTTTGGAAACATTATTGGATATAAAGAAAAGAATGATTTCGGAATTGTCAACATATAAAGATACTCTACTTGGATACGAAGAGGAGTTTAAGAAATATGTAAAATTATTCATAGAGCAAAAGGAATCATTTGAATCTATGCGAAAGACTCTGAATCAGATGATTCAAGAGGGAGAATTTGCGGAAGCTCTGAATAGGATTAATTCTACTCTAGGGTCTTTGCAACAGGTAGAACAGAAACTAGAGGAAGCGAGAAGATTGCTAGTACAATTAGAGGAGATAAAAATAAATATAAATGTTCTGACTAAAGAGTTAAATCTATTAAAACTTAGAACTCCTGAAAATGAGAGGGAAATACAGCAGAAAATAGAACATCAGGAAAAGAGTCTGAAAGAACAGGAGATAAAGCGAAGGAGTTTAGAGGAATGGATCAGAAGTTTTACAAAGAAATAAAAACACTTATCATTAAATATAAGTCATGATTAAAATATTTATAATAAGTACAATTCTTCTCTTATCTGGGTGTATTGATCAACTCAGAATACAATTAACTAAATCTGCTACAGATTACTATAGACTAGCAGAGAGTGAAAATATATCGGTAAGTTTTGATAAGAACAAGATTGAAGATTTTATGAAAAGGGTAAATGAAGAGTATGATAAGAGAGATAATGCAACCCTATATGCATTTGTGTGTAATTACACTCAATTAAAAAAGGTTGGTTTTGACAAATTCAAAGCCTATTGGAAATATCTATTCACCAAAGATTCTAAAGTGATGTTTGATGAATCTCTAATAGGAGGCAAGTGTTGGATTCAGAATGTGTCCCATTTTCCAAGTATAGAAGCGATAATATTCTCCGTGTTTTTAGAACCTGAAGAGATCAGAAACAACACTGCATTTTACAAAACTTATCTGGATAAAGATGGAAATGTTGTGGTTGAGGAGCCACCATCGGATCTCGATGAAATAAGGAGACTCTACAAGATATTTGATAGACATGTATTCTTTGGTTTAGCATCGGGTCCATCCTTTGGAGATTTCAATGAACTCAATCCATTCTGTAATAACAGCCTTAGATATCCTGTAAAATTCATCACTGGGACAGAGAACCAGTATTTGATTCCTGCAACTCCAGAAATAAGAGCTGCATGTTACTTAGATCTTGGTTATATACCTATATACGTATTCTATGCTAGAAATGGTATTCCAGAAGTAGATAATTCATACATACTGGTTTCAAGATTAGTAGATATGAATTCTCCGGATAGGGAAGCAATAGGACCAGTCTTCTTATTCTCGGAGGGTTCATTAACACCCTCACAGCTGCTCAAAGGATTGGAAGAATATACTCCTGGTGCAGATAGATACACCGGTAGAGTTAGAGCTCAGATAGTAGGATGGAAAACTCTGTGTCCAGATTGTATCGTAGGATTAACAGTGCCTTTTGATATCAGCCCTAATGAGTTGAAAGAGCTTAGGGATATGATTAGAAATGATCCTTGGTTGTATTCAAATATATCTATAATAGGATTTGGTATAGATGCAGATCGATTAAATAATAGATCAAACTTCCATGAAATGATTCAGAGAATAGAGATGATTGTAAAATTCGCTAGGGATCTTGGTAAACCTTCTGCAGCTCTGTATATGTATATTCCTCAGAGCTGGACAGAGAGGAAGATCAGAGCTGATGGATTTGAATACAGTGGATTAGATTACATCATGAAAAATTTCTATTCAATAGATGCAGTAGCTAGTTCGAATGTATTTAATCTGGCTGGGAGAGGTTTGATAATGATGCCCACCCTCCCTCTAATACCAGAATCCATGCAGATATTATTAGGCAAATCCTCTGCAGTATCGGTTCTAGATACTGCAATGAACCCTTATGAAGATGCATTCTCGTATACATTAAGCTATTGTAAGGATTATTTTAAAGTAGGCATAAACTCCCCTCTAATATTCTCCTCATCTGGTGTTGATCTAAAAAACATACAACTAACTCAGAAATCTGAGTTTTACCAGGATCAACCACAATACAGAGAACCCAGATTTACTCCTGATAAGAGATTTACTATAAACGACAAGGATGATACTATTTTCAAGTGTGTAGGATGTTTCTTGATCCTGAATAGTACTCAGGTAGGAAATTTCAAATCAATATTCAATCTAGATACATATAAACATAAATGTGAAGAACCGTCTCCTCAGATTATTAATAAGATTAAACTCTACTCAGATATAGTTGATCTAGATCCACCTTTCTTAAGAGCATTGATTGAACAGTTTAGCAATTATGACAAGTGCCACGTATCATTTGTAGATTCAAAAGCTGAACAGTTAGAGAGATGCGGACACAACCTGGAGTTCTCTGATATACAATCCGATCTAGCTAAAGCAGGATGCTCTGTAAGCAAGAAATCTGATTATGTTTGTGGATTTGGGGTGATGGATGTTAAAATAGATATTACTAAGGAGATATTAGAACCTTGTATCCCATCTAAAGGATACATTAGAGACATGATCTTTGACGAATCTATTAATCTATGCAAGGGCGCAATTATGTTAGCAAACGCATCAGATGGTGCTGAAAAGATTATAAATGAATATCCCAAGTATATGTTAGACACTAAATATATCGAAGAGAGGTATTTATTATATAGAATGATTTTAACATCTTTGGTGTATGATCAAGGATATAATTTCAGTAAAGCAACAGTAAGATTCTTTGAGGGGCTTGTAGATGAACTGAAAATAGTTGGGCTTACTGGTGATAAGAAAAAAGATAACCAACTATGTCTGGATTATATGGCACTCCCACACTTCAATAATTATTGTTGCATTATCATATCAAGTAGCGAAGCGGAGATGGTTAATCCATATTGTGTTAAAATAACTAACACAGAGGCATACTGGGATTTCCTATTAGGAATGAAGCTTGCACCGGGAATGATGATAACTTCCGATCCTCCATATTCAATAGGATTTAACAAAGCTTATGAAAAAGTTGAACCAACACTAAAAGTGATGTCAAAATATTTTGATGTATACCAGAAATGCAAGGATTGTGCAGATGAGAAATGGGCTGATAATGTAATAAAGAAGAAAAAGCAAATATGTGCAAACCTACCAGATTTACCGATATGTAAATAGAACGATGTTGAAACTGGGTTACAACCAATTCCCTAGTTCTCAAATGGATACAGTAAGGTTTAAGTTGTCAAATTATACAATTGAATTACGTAGATGCTGTAGAAATTACTCTGATATAATGCACTATCACATTCAATCTCCAGAAACGATCTATATTATCTCTGGGAGTGGCAAGTTAATATATAATATAAATAATAGAACGAATGAATTGAATTTTAGTGAAGGAGAGTATATAAGAGTATACGCAAAAACACCACATTCTATATATGTCGATACAGATAGTATAATACTTACTATTCAAGAAAATATAGATAGAATCGATCATAATGGAGATTATTTGGCTCGAGGTCTATTTCCATTTAAAAGTAATATCAAAAACCCAATTTCGTTTAGAGATCCTAAGATCAAATTATCAATATATCGAATACAAGATTATGAGCTGCAAAAACAATCTCCCGATCTCAAAAATTACTATCTCATAATAGTAGGCATGAGCAAATTCAAATATGGTGGTAAATGGTATGATAGAGGAATTCTGGTAATAAACAGAGATAATATGGAAGATTTGGAGAATTTACCTGATCATGGGGCTATATTGAAGATATCATCAAAACTTCTTAATCGAATATTCCTGGACCCATCATAGTAAGTATAACCTATTAAGTCTTTGATAAGGATATTATTTACCCCGATAGATCTTGCCCTCTCAATTTTCTTTATAGCCTCTCCTTTCCAATCCATGTACAGAACGTCAAATCTCTCTATCAATTTTTGATAATCAGCAAATCCTTCAACATTACCCAAAGTTATGAACAGCATGTCATAAGGTCGAGTGTATCTATTGAATTCAAATCTGTCCCCTCTAAAACTCTGTTCTAGGATCACATAGAACAATCTCTCTAGACCCAGAGAGGCTTCTACTACATGTGGTGTAGGAAAAGATCCTTTTGAGAACTGTTTGTGTCTGGATAGATCATAATCAGTTCTATATGCATTACCTGCTATCTCCACAACTCCATAATCAGTAATCACCTCTACATCAAAATTACCTTTTGAGTAGTGCGGAACTTCGCTAGATTCTAATTCTCGAATCCACATCCTATTTGGATCTAACCCTAGCTTCATGTAGAATTCCCATTCCATAGCTAAGAATGCTGCCATTATTTGATTGTCCATAACCTCTTCCATGAATTTCTCCACAGTGATTCTTTCAACTCTATCACTTCCCCTTCTACGTATATTAAACTCTCTCCCAGCATATATCTCAAAGTTCTTAAAAGAAGGGTTTTTGGGGTCGAAGAAGTACTCAACTTCCATCTGATTAAATTCTCTCAATCTCAACAACCCCTGTCTTGGACTAATCTCATTTCTAAAGCTCTTACCAACTTGAGCTATAGCCATGGGTAATCTAGAATTATATTTATAGAATCGAGGGAAATCTACGAACATACCCTGAGCTGTCTCAGGTCTAAGGAAAGCAATCTGGTCACTGTTATAACCTATCTCTGTTCTAAACATTAGATTCACATACATAACCTCTGAAAACTCTCCTCCGTGCTCTGAGCGTAAATCTTTCAGGAGCTCATTGGCTCGATTCGGATCCCAAACTCTACCTGCAGCTTCTACAATCTTATCCGCTCTATACACCATCCCAGTCTTTTTGCATCTAACTAACGGATCTGTAAAATTATCATAGTGGCCTGATGCCTTAAGTACTATCTCTGGCGTAATTAGAGCAGTATCTATCTCCATGAAGTTATGCCTTCTCACAAATATGTTCCTCCATAGATTGATAATTTTATTCTTGATTCTCAAACCAACCTCTCCGTAGTTATAGAACCCTGCAGGATAGTTATAGATTTCATTTGATGGATAGATTATATTATGAGATTGGGCAAACTCTAACGCGTTCATAGTGTTTTTAAATTGTAACAACATTTAAAATAGCCTATGTTCAGAAAGATAGATAAGGATCCTAAGATATTAGAACTGAATATTGGTATTGAGATGGATGATTATATTTTGGTCTCGGATTATGATTTGAGATTACTGTATGATTATGGTTTGTATTCAGAAAAACCGGATGTTGATGAAAATATATACAGAACATACAGAGAGCTATATGAGAAGGCATACAACCCAGAGATATTTGTTTACGATAATTATACTTACATAAAAATAACCAAGCAGAAATATCTTCGACACAAACCTAGGTATGAATACATAATTGCGTTTGATCTAGATCTGAACAGACATTTTAGAGCTGCAGTAGCTTCAAAACTCAAACTAATAGTATTGCACGATGGTAGATATTATATAATAACACCTTCATCTCTATAGGAACAGCAATGCCGTCAGAGCACCCACAGAGGATCCAATCAGATTACTAGTTCCCTTGGTTCCTATTCCTCGCTCCTCAAAATGACCAGCAATTGAATCCGCAATATTACCCATAATACCTGCTAGAAATATGAATATAGATTGGTCGAGAGTTAGATTAAATGCTAATATACCAAATAGAGCTATTATCATAGATCCAAACATTCCAGCTACAGTACCGTAGAGACTAATTGCACCACTCTTGCCAGGTATAGTCTTTTTGAACCCAATTATAGTATAAACCCTATTATCAAACACCCCTAATTCTGAAGAGAATTTATCAGAAGTTATTGCAGCTAATCCACCAAGATAACCCACAGGATTGTTTAATATAGCAAATACAGCTGGAACTAGACCATTAGATATAACATTAGATAATCCTCTAGTTCTCTCAAAGCTTCTGAGCTTTATCTTTTTAATAGCATTGAATAGAGTTATATAATTACTTACTGTTAGAAACAGAACGAATCCTAAAATGTATTCCAAACGGTTTGTAAAATAATATATAAGAGAGGCTAGAACAATCGCAGCTACTATTCCTTTGGAATCAAGACCTACCATGTAACATTTTGTAATCTATCTAGCTGATTGTGCAACTCTCTCTATTTCATCTTTCTTCTTAAGTGCATAGCTATTTGTAAGATCATTCTTTGCAGCTAATATTATCTCATCAGCCAGTACTTCATGAATTGGTCTTTTATTACTCCAGTGCTTGAGTATAGATGCAAGAACGATATTTCTTAGAGCCACATCTACTCTTCTTATAGATGAGATATCTACAGCTACCTGATACCTAACTCCAGCAATCTCCACTTTTGTTATATCTTCTCTTGGTGCAGCATTTTCTATAGCTCTTACTAAAACCTCTACTGGATTAGTCTTTTCTCTCTTCTCTATCTCCTCCAATGCTCTGTAGATTATATTCAGAACTGTGTACTTCTTACCTTGCAATCTACCATGAGTCCTGATCACCTTACCGCTCACTTTCTCTCCAGTCCCTCCTCTCATGAGCTTGTTTGCCAATCTCTCTATGATATTGACCTTTATCTTTCCCATGTATCTATTTGCATGTTTACCATGGGTATGTGGGAATACATCTCTAAGATCTATAACATCTTTTAAGCTCCTATCTCTAACTTCCACATCTAAACTCCATCTACCAAATAGCATTTACCTCTTCACCTTCCCCTTTCTCAACATCTGCAAATCCAAACCAGCTACAGCAACAATCTTATATTTAATACCAGGTATAGATCCTATAGGTCCTCCCTGTGATCCCCCTATACCTGCTACCAGAACTTCATCGTGCTCTTTAATAAATGTAATTGCCTTGTCTCTAGGTGCATGTGCTGTAATCACCTTTCCATTTTTCTTGAGCTGAACTTTCACTGCTTTTATCAGACCTGAGTGTGGCTGCCTCTGCTCTACTACTACTTTCTGCAATACAATACCCGAAGCCATAGGAGCTTTACCAAGAGGATCATGCTTCTCCTTAAGCCTCAATACTCTCCTCACATATTTAGGATCCAACCATCTATATTTTTTCCTTTTCTTCAGTAGATTTCTACCTGCAAATTCACCATTTGCTCCTTTACCCATATGATTATCACCTTCAAATTCTATATATGAGATACATTTAAATATTTAATATGTTCCTAATCAGGTCATAATATAAACACTGATTTGATAGCGTATTAGAACGGGGGCAGATAGTAAACAGTAACTATTTACTCACAGAATCAGAACTATCATAATCGATATATGGTACGAAACACTTTATAGCCTGTTTGAATTCTGTGAGTTCCAATCCATAGGATAGAGCTTTAGTGATGTTAAAAGATCTGGAGAGAGTTATTGGATATATCTCCTCTTTTCTAGAATAGATATATTCCATTGTATAGCCGAGAATAGTAGAAATTATTGGAACTTTTAATCTAGCTCTAAATAATTCTCTAACGGGCCTAGGGTTCATTTGAATGCCTAACACCTCTGATACATCTCTAATAATCTGCATAAACTCTATTCCTGGAGAGGTTAGATTGATCACATCAGAATTATTAAATTCTAGATTTTTAGAGATAAATTTGGCTACGTCTCTTGCATAGATAAATGGAACAGTATTCTTCCCATCTCCAAAATAGAAAGGTCCGTGCCTCTTCCAAGCTCTTAACATATCCAAATACTGCTCATAATATTCCCCGAAAACAGTCCCAATTCTTAATATCTTTGCTCTTTTAGATGATTGTATCACTATTCTCTCAGCAGCTAATTTTGAAGCCCCGTAAGCGTCATTAGGCCGTGTTGGACTAGATTCATCAAATCCACTAAAATTTCTACGTCCGTATACTGCAATTGATGATAGGAATATTATTCTATCGCTGTTCAATCCTTGTAATATCTCATCTACAATCTTATAATTTACTCTCCAAATATCATCAGCACTGCCTTTAGTTATACCGATCGCAATTATCACAACATCATATCCCTTTACCTTATTTGCTATGCTTTCCCTATCATAATTTATATTCTGTCTGGAGTAGGGATCATATGGGATGAATTCAGATATATATCTTGCAATTCTAGAGTTGGCACCTATAAGAGCTATTTTCATACATCTCTTCTATTAGAATCTGTAGAATATTTAAAATTATCCATGTAAATAGTTATGATGAAATCGAAATTAAAGTATGGCAAGAGCAGCAATCTGAGTAGAGCAATAAGAATTGATTATGATAGTACCCAAGACATCTGTGATTATTCTGATAGCCAAGGGATCAGAGAGAGATTAATTAGAAAATTTCTGGAGAGATTCAAGAAAGACTTGGAGAGAGGTAAATACGAACGGGTCATATCGAATTGGCCTCTACCAATACAAATAGAACCGAACAAACATAACGCAAGAGAGATTTTAGATTTAATATACAGCGATATAACTCGAATTTATGAGTCTTTATCTTCATTAGAGCAAATACATACGATCAGGAAGATTAAGACAAGTTCAGATAGATTGAGTAAGCTAATAGAGATCCTTAGAGCTACTAAATACGATAAACTAACTGAGTATTCTGTACTATTGATAGAAGGTTTGAAAGTAGTCAGTAAAGAACGTTTTGGGGAGCAGATGGCAAATATTCTTAATCATATTATATATGATAGTGATAGTAGTTGGGATAGAGCGGATTATAAGTTGAGTAATGATAAATTAAGATATGTTAAAGCTGCCCTCTCAATAGCTGGGATTGTGTTTGCTCTAGAGTATTCTAAGAGAAAAAATGAGTCTAGGAAAAAGTGGGATAATGTTGCTAGATTCTTCATTGAATTCTATAAGGAGCTCGAGTACGATGGTGTTGTGGATGTTATCGAAGAAGTATACTTTATGGATAGAGAGCAATTTAACAGAATTTATGAAGAATTAAAATGTAAAAAGTTCCAAGAGATACGAGATGTGTTAAAAAATTTAGAGAATGTAGAGGGAGTAGAATCTAGATTGAAAAGTAAATACAGTACCTATATGAAGCTTAAGAATAAGTATAAATTAGATCCGGATAATCAGAAACTGGATCTAAATACTGTAAAGGAGAAATTAAATGATGTGAATGGATTCAGAATCATACTGAAAGATCCTAATAATTTCACAAAAACTCTAGCTCTTCTACTACATAAGATATCGGAGGTAATAAGAGATATTAAGATGATAGAGTTGGAGTTCTATAATTGTGAAGACCGATTGGAGCAGATGAAACGGGATTTAAAAAAACCCCCCAATAGTCTTATAGAGGAGCTAAACGAACATATAAAAAATAATAATACTAAGATGGAATCCAGGAAGAAAGATAATAACTATAGGGCAATTCATGTACTGTTTGCTACCCCAGAAAATGTTAAAATAGAAGTACATGTGATTGAAAGCAGAGAAATCTATGAGAGAAACAAATACTCTCAATCATCCGCACATATTATTTACAAGAACAGAGATTTGCAAGATGTGGTTGACAAACTTAGATCCACTTTACTACAGCTATTATCTCTAAATCAAATTATGCTAAAAGATGGAAATGAGGAAATAGAGTTGTCACCGGCTGATATCAAATCTTATGGTGATAAGCAGATCATATGGCAGAGTGGTGCAAATGATCGTGTGATATTGCTATTTGGAGATAGTCTAAGTTATATGAAAGTCCTAAGTCCTAAAGTAGAAACGCCAATATCCATAAATGTTAAAATAGACAAATATACTAATAAGATGGTGGCTAAAGTTGAATCAGATAATTGATTATATTGCTAGTGTTGGTATAGATGGAGCCAGATGGATAGAGGAGAATGTTGATAAACAATACCAGTCATTACTAGAACTATCAGAATATCTACCCACTGATAGATTCCTTACGTTGATTGTAAAAAATGCACTGATTGCATTCCAACTCACTTCTAAAGGTGAACACTATTGGCAGGAGTTTAGCGAATACTTCATAAGTAATCCTGATAAAGATATAGTAGATTTTTTGAGAACGAGTAAGGGAAATAGATTGTATCACAATATGAAAATTAATAGATTGAAAAGAATAGAGAATTCTGTTTTTGGAATAGAGTACTACTGGGATATGAATAAACTAAGAAGAGAACTGGAATTAAAGTTGAATAGTACTGGTAAGACAATATTCTTTGCTGTGAAAATGTACGGATATGGAGCTAGAATAGTTTCAAAACAATTCATACCGTATCCAACATCCATCCCCATACCTGTTGATTCTAGAGTAAGGAAAATAACAGAAAGGATTGGAGGATCCGACCCAGAGAAGTTCTGGCAAGAGGTATCTCACCAAACAGGAGTACCACCACTACACATAGATTCTATAATCTGGCCTTTACTATCCGGAGATAGGGAAATACTAGATAGGTATAGATCTAGATTTAGTATACCTAAGTTTTTATCCTCTTTAATAGATTGATAATACTCTTATCATTCTTTATTTTATTAAATGCTCTCTTTGCTTCAAAGAACTTGTTCAACATATTTCTTACCTCTAATTCGTTAAGACCCGCTCCCTTAGCGATTCTTCTAATTCTGGAATCAGATGATTTTATTATTTCAGGTTTTCTACGCTCTTCTGGAGTCATAGAATCTATCATAGCCCTAAACTTTCTCATCATATCCTGCATTTTCATTGATTGTTCTACATTTACATTTATTCCGAATCCGCTCAATATATCCTCTATATTCCTACCTCGCATTTGCTCTAGCTGCTTCAAATAAGTC
Organism: Candidatus Anstonellales archaeon; assembly: GCA_038740615.1. GTDB lineage: Archaea > Micrarchaeota > Micrarchaeia > Anstonellales > J096 > JAADEL01. Next base: position 50,386 of record JAVYLQ010000001.1, read on the forward strand.
TCGAAATTAAATTCCAAAGATTCGTCCAAATCATCTAAAACCTCTTTCAACTGGCTAGGATTTATAAATCCCAACATCTTTGTTAGTAGATCATCCGGATTGTAAGGGCTTATGTTATCTATTTTCTCCCCGTGTCCTACAAATACTATTGGAATTTTCAGATTTCTAACAGCAATAAATGCTCCCCCTGCCTTACCTGATCCATCTATCTTAGTGATTATAGCCCCGGTTATTCCCAATTCCTTGAAGCTCTCTGCCAATTTCTCCGCATATTTACCTGTATCCGCACCTATAACCAACCACACATCATCAGGTGAAACCCTTTCCCTTATAGATTTTAGCTTATCTATATATCTCTGTTCTTCACCAGATTTGCCAGGAGTATCGATGATCCACATTTCGTTTGGTTTTGGATTGTAGACTTCAGAATAATCTCTAACTAGCTGTTTCAATTGTTCTTTACCAGCTGGTCGCTCATCATCAAAAGATACAACTCTGGTAGGAAGCCCTCTAGTAGAGAAATATTTCCAGAGCTTTGCGGCAGTAGTAGTCTTCCCCGATCCATACAATCCAACCAACATTATTTTCCTAGGTCTAAAATCTGGTTGATAAGGTTCACCTAATACTTCCTTTAGAATATTATAAAGAGAGCGGATTATATATTGCTTGCTTGGAAACTTATCCTTAGAGATATCTGATTTAAGTCTGTTTGTAATTTCAAAGACCACTTTTGGAGGGATATCTGCTAGCAACATTGATTTCTGTATCTCTAGAATAAATTCTCCTATTGCCGTTTGATCTAAAATGGGCTTTCCTAGGAATTTCTCTATAATGGGTCTTAGTGATATCATCCTTCGTCTCCTAACAATTGAGGGGATTTAACACCTACAGAAAACATTATTACCTGAATCGTGTCTTTTAGGTCCTCTTTAATCCTAACCCCCATCTTAACCTCGCCCATCTCCACAATTCCTCGAGTCAGACTATTTGCCACCTCACTAACCTCACCTAGTTGTACATCTGGGGAGATAGTTAGGTGTATTATAGCACCTTTAGCACCTTCATAGTCTATATTTAGTAATGGATGAGATAATGTTGATTCTATTGCCTTTTTAACTCTATCAGTACCAGAACCCTGACCAATAGATATCATTATTAATCCTCCTTTAGAGAGTAAGGCTCGCATATCTGCTAAATCTACATTTATTAGAGATACCTCAGATAATACACTTACCAATCCATCTACAGCATTTATCACAACGTTATCTACCATTTCAAAAGCCTTACTTATAGATAGATTAGGGAAGTATTCCATAAGTTTGTTATTGTCTATCAATACTAATGTATTAACGTATTGCATAAATCTCTGTATCCCTTCTGATGCTGTTTTCAGCCTAGCTCTTTCAAATCTGAATGGATAGGTTGCTACACCTATTATAACTGCATATGGCATATTATCCCTTAATAGTTTTGCTAATGCTGGCGCTCCTCCTGTACCAGTACCACCCCCCATACCAGCTACTATGAATATGAAATCTGGATCTTGGATTAGATCTAAGATCTTATCCTTAGCCAGTAATATAGCTCTCTCGCCTATCTCAGGCCTACCTCCTGAACCATGGCCTAACATAGGAGTCTGAAGCAGTATTTTATGATCAGCTAGTGCACCAACCAAGCTGTTATATGTAGATCCAAGAACGATAGTTTTGACAACATTAGAATTAATCCCTCTGAGTTTCATTCTTGAGATTATATTTAAACCCGCATCACCAATTCCAATAACATATATTCTCATAGCACTTTATATTAGCTGAACATCATATTTAAATTTATCTATCAAATCTAAAACATGATTTTAAGATCACCTATAATAAGTGTATTGGGTCATGTTGATCATGGTAAAACCAGTCTATTGGATAGAATAAGACAATCAAATATAGCTAGAAAAGAAGCTGGAGGGATAACTCAAATGATAGGTGCAAGCTATCTATCTAAGGATTCAATAATTGCTCTATCTGGAGATTTTCTAAAGAGATGGAATTTTGAATTATTGATTCCAGGGTTATTATTCATAGATACACCTGGCCATGAGGCATTTACATTATTGAGAGAACAAGGAGGGAGTATAGCTGACTTAGCTATACTTGTTATAGATATAAAACAGGGTATCCAACCTCAAACAGTAGAGAGTATAAACATACTCAGGAACTATAAGACTCCTTTTGTAGTTGCACTAACCAAAATAGATCTGATCAGTGGGTGGAAAAACTTAAGCGATAATATAATTAGTAACATAGAATTGCAGAATAGTATAACTAGGAAGGAATTTGAAGAATTAGTCTGGAGAAGAATTGGCGAATTAGCAGAACAGGGAATAAATGCAGATCTGTTTTTCAACATAAGAGACTTCACCAGAACCGCTGCAATTGTACCTGTATCATCAGTAACTGGGGAAGGATTCTCCGAATTGATCGGATTGATATGTGGATTATCTCAGAGATTTCTCAGAAACTCACTACAGATAGAGTTAGATGAACCTACAGAGGGCACTATAATAGATTTGAAAAGAGATTCTGGGGGGAATTATATTGATGTGATTATATATAAGGGCAAGTTAAGGAAAGGGGATACTATATACTCAATAGATCTATCAGGTAATATAAAGACAATAAAGGTCAGAGGTTTATTTATCCCAAATGTATCTTCAAATGATCCTAGAGATAGATATAAATCAATAGATCAGATAGCTGCTGCAGCCGGGGTTAGAATAGTAACTAATTCAATCGACGGATTGATGATAGGATTACCGATATCTAGTAAGACTAAGATAGATAACTATAACATAAATAGGATCTTAAAAGTGGACGACCAGGGTATAGTAGTGAAAACAGATTCTATTGGTAGCGCTGATGCATTCAGAAGACTTGTTGAGAAAGAAGGGATAAAAATAAGGAAAATAGGGGTTGGAAACATAAACAAAGATGATATAGAAATGGCATCAGCCATGAATGAATTAAACCCAGATTATGGTTTTGTAATAGGATTTAATGTGAACATATCCAGAGAGGATCTGGAATTTGCAGAGTCACATGGGGTTAAGATAATAATAGGAGATGTAATATACAGATTGATTGAATCCTACAAGGAGAGAGTTAGAGAGAAGCGCGAGAGGTTACTCCAGGAATTGATGCAGAAGGCCACTCCTCCAGCAAAGCTGTTTGTAATGAAAGATTACATATTCAGAATTAGTAAGCCTGCAATATTTGGTATTAGAGTTATTGAAGGGGAAATTAGGACGAATATGAGATTAATAAATAACCAAGGAGAGATTATCGGAGAGGTTGTAGGGATACAAAAGAATAAGATTCAGATAAATTCTGCAAAGGCAGGAGAGGAAGTTGCAATAGCTGTAAATGGTGGTGAAATAGGAGATAATATACTACCAGATAGTTTTCTATGGAGTGATGTGAGTGATATTGATAAGTGGAGAGATATGATATCTCAAGAATTATATGAGGAATACAGAAGAATATTATTACTTAGAAAAATAAGATAGATAGGGCTGAATTAGTTTCTGAAACACGCTGTAACGATTTATCTTTATGATAATCCATCTGCCCTGTTTAAGAACTATCTCAGGATACATACCTAGATTATTCAACAACCAAAAATCCTGTGCATCCCCTAAGATTTCATTATCTTGTAGTTCTATCTTCTTAAGATTAGCTAGTTCTCTGGAAGCCTCATATAGACCTGCCAGATATGCTCCAGAGAATTCATTTAAGAATCTGAATTTTCTAATTCTTTCCCTCTCAATTCTCTTTATCATCCCCCTCCCTTTAGTTGTTCCTCTAATAATATAGCCATTTCCTAATTTGATGACTTCATATTTATCATGTGCTAGAAAAAACTTAACATACCAATCAATAAATTCTTTTGAATGAGTGCCTCTAATGCCTATCCCACCTTTACCATATTTTAATAGATGCCACCATCCTACCATATAAGCGATATGAGGTTGAAACTTAACGCTTGAGGACATTTTCCTCTTTCTTCTCTTGGGTCTGTTGCTGTTGAGTGGATACAGAAGTTTTCTGTGGTTGAGATAATCTCATTTTCAACTCAGTAGTATTAGCCAGTATCCTCTCACCTAATAACTGATCAAAGTTAGCAATAAATCTATCTGCTGTCTTATTACCATCCAAACCAATTGAATTAAACACATCCACCAATTCCTTACGCTCTGCCTCTGTAAATGGCTGTTGATTGCTCTCTATATTCTGTATAGCTCTACTGAATATTCTTTCGATCTTATCTAAATTCTGATTTAATTTCTCTCTATCTAATAATTTAGTCTGAGGATCTTTGGATGAAATAATGAATGCTGATATAAGAGCGATACTTGAGATCTCTATCTGCTTTATTCTCTGTGATAAGATACTATTTATTATAGATATATCTTTCTTAGATGCACCTCCTTTTTGCAGAGCTGATAGGATTCTGTTTTTAAATTCATTCAAATTCATGCTGATCAATATTATTTTAGATTATTTTTTAAAAGGTTCAGTAATGCATCTGCACTAATCTCAGAAGGCTGCAATGCTACATCAGTATACTTTCCATCTCGGTATATAATATAAGTAGTTTCAATATCAACATTCAATCTCCTTAATCTTTCCATTAGATTTGCCAGACTACCAGGTTTATCCTCCATCCTAATAACCACTATCTCTTTAGAATCAATACTCTTAATATATGGGATTTTTATCAGCTCTCTCCTAGCAGTATCATGATCTGTGGTTACTAATCTAAACACCGCCTCCCAATCGGAAACATAAGCGAATATAGAATCTATATTAATACCTGCTTTTGATAATCTATAGGAAATCTCATGTAATACTCCAACTTTGTTCTCACTAACAACCACAAGCTCTTTCTCTTTCCTCACTTTATCCATGATTTATAATTGTTAGTTCATATTTTTAAAGCATACTATAATATAGAATATAATGCTACTCATACTAGGTCTATTAGCACTATTACTAAGCTCCTATAGCTTGGATGCCGAGTTGTTATCATTAGAGGTTAATGTATATCTAAATCCGGATCTTACACTCCAGGTAACAGAACAATACAGGATAATTGTTTATAATATAGAAAAATACGTGGAATTGTCTAGTAGTAAAAATGCTACCATATCAGATTGGAGGGATTTTATAAATGATCCTAGATTCGGTTTCCATATATCTGGTGATGGGATATTCCGAGAAAATCTACAGATAGATACATCTCAGATATATCTGAAGAATTATAGATCTGGTTTTGCAGATATAACTATAAAATATAATATGAAGGGGTTTAATAGAGATTATGGAGTATTCTATGTGAAAAACACTTCTCCAAGATATGAGATCATCGAGTTGAATCCAAACTATTTAACATTCACCAGAACAGGTAATAGATATATTCTACTCAGTAGTAGTGAAGCAATAAGATTTAGATTTCATCCTAGCTTTTCAATAATAGAGATACAACCAGCACCCATATCGGAAGGAGATACGCATACGTGGACAAATACAGTTCTGAATAATCCAAGAATAATTCTAAGGAGATCTATATCGTATGATCAATTAGTGATTGAAGGAATATTAGAGATATATTCTAAAGCCCTAACAATATTATCTTCAACTGTATCGATAACATATATAATTATAACATTGATATTTATGATATTAACTGTTAAGGTGGTTCGAGATGATAAATAGATCAGAATATAATTTTCTGCTAAAGATCAGTAATGGTCAGTGGTGGAAAGATAGTGATATTGATAGCAATTTAGATTTCGTTAGAAGAACCGGATATTTCCTGAGTAGAAAGGGATTAGTTGAAATGCAAGAGCACATTTCTCAAAAAGTAGAATTAGATAGGAGAGGTTTGGAGGCAAAACAGATTATATTAGGATTAGAAGATGGAACAGATATACAAAATATACCAAGTTACATTATAGGAATTCTTAAAGAGAGTGGTATGTTAGAGGGTAGAAAGTTCAGAAAAATAGATACTAATTTAGACCAGGTACTCCTGAGAAGATTTGGTAAAGTTATAGATGAAAAATATTATAGCTATAGGATAACAGATCTTGGCAAGAAGATGATCGATAATTGGAAAGAGAGTGAGTATATAATAAGTATAGACTCTCTAAAGAGCCAGAACATACAAATACCTTATATAGATGTGAACACTATAGAAACTATAAATATATCAAGAACACATATCATAACACGATGGAAAAGAAAGATTGCTAAGATATTCTATGAACTTGGATTCAAGGAGATGAGCGGAGATTATATACAGATGTCCTTGTGGAATTTTGATGCACTATTTCAACCTCAAGACCATCCATCCAGAGAACTGGCAGATACATTCTATTTGAGTAGAAAGAGAAGGGCAGATATTGATACATCAATTATACAGAAGGAGCATCAAGAATATTGGAGATATGAATGGGATATATCTGAAGCAGAGAAATTGGTGCTCAGAACTCATACAACAACGCTATCTGCCATTACATTATATAAAAACAAACATGGTAAATACTTCTCCATAGGCAAGGTTTTTAGAAATGAGGCAATTGATTACAAACATCTAGCAGAATTTCATCAAATAGAGGGAATAATCGCAGATACTAGCATGAATTTCAACTATCTTCTAGGTTTTCTTGAAGAGTTCTATAAGAGATTAGGTTTAGAAAGAATTAGATTCAGACCGAGCTATTTCCCTTATACAGAACCCAGTCTAGAGATCGAAGCCTACTTTCCTCAGAAAGATGCATGGATAGAGGTTGGTGGTGCTGGTATATTCAGAGAACAAGTATCAAAGATACTAGGATGCGTTTATCCTGTAGGAGCATTTGGTCTAAGTCTAGAGAGAACCATAATGCTGTTTGAGGGTATCGAAGATATTAGATTATTATATGATTAAACATCCATAACAATTCTCAACATATTCCTTGTACCTACTCCTAATCCTAAAATTGCAGCAATACTCAATATGATTCTCCTATCATCATCATTTAGACCCACTCTCTGATAGTATCGATCAATTACAAATACAAGAGCTAGTTTAAGAACATAGAACACTAAATATGATAAATTATCCCCTATTAATCCAGATAGCACATGTTTTTCTGCATATTTCCCCACTAGCTCAATTCCTATAAAAGTAGATCCACCATCCAAACCTTGCCCAAAATATGCATAGAATTGCAATCCTGTATTCGATAATAGAACAGCTGGAATATATGCCATTACTATAGCTAGAAAACCCGCAAGATTGTGAATGTTCGGCAATACTAAGAATACGTGAAATGCTAACAAACTATATCCTATAACTGATGTAAGCTTCTTAAGATTATATCTCAATTCTAGATAGTAGATAAAAATAAACAGACTTGCCATCACAAGATATATCCCAGGGGTTACATTCCAGAATGAATATTGATATAAACTATATATCCCATCTGCTCTTTTACCACTATCTACCAGATCCACTATAGCTCTTATAACCCCGCCAGTAATAGCATATGGAATGGCAGAATTAAACATGTCATTATCTAGCATCTTTATTCCTCTCCTCTGAAAATACTGTGATAGTAAATAGAGGGCAACTATTGCAATAATCGCATATACAATAGTATTGTATATATTATAACTTTCTCTCATTAATATAGGAGATATAAAATACTTATCTATAAAGTCCATGTTTAAATTCCAGATATCATTTTTAAATATACTAAAACTACCAACCATGCAGATGTTATAAGTATCTGAGCAAAGATAATTACAAATACCAGATTCTGCTCTGTTATACCTCCCGCTAATTTCATTATCATCTGAGGTAAACTTATAGGTCGGTCTGGACTGTACAATTTTCCATCAACATATTTCCCCCACCAACCCTTGGATGGAAGCCCATTTAGAATCTTTATTATTCCATCTAATCCATATAGCATGAATATAGGTATAGTCAGAGATTCAAAGTTATCTAATATTAATGCTGTAACTATCAATCCCCCTATAATCAGAGTTCCCGTGTCTCCTGGAAATACTTTGGAAGGATATCTATTAAATATCAGAAATGCTGTAGACGCACCTAACAGAACTAGACCTGATATAATGATTAGATCCTTACCATATATAAATCCCACTACAATAAGAAAGATTGAATTTACTATTGCTAATGAATACTCTAGACCATTGAAACCGGCTAAGATATTCGTTAGATTTGCTGCGCCAGTATACATAATTGGCAATACAAAAAATACATATAAAAATCCCAGATCTATTGTCCCTATCCCCGGAATTGTGATATTAGTATCTATTAAAGAACTATAGATTATTAGAGGAATTGCCCCAATTATCGGCAATATAAACTTTACCCATTTGGGGATATCCAGTAGATCATCTATAATCCCTACCAACCCTACCAGAAGGACAGAATATATTAGCACAATAATTCTTATATCAAATCCATTGAATACACTATAAATTGCTGCTAAGATAGATAAAGCCAGAGTTATCCCTAACAATACTCCCAATCCCCCCATCTCAGCTACCTCTGGTTGATCTGGTTTATTCACATCTCTCCCCACTATCCCTTCAGCCTTAAGTCTTGGTATGGCCCATTTTAGAAACAGATAGGTAATAACAAATGATATAGGTGCCACCAGATACAATATCATCTGATTTCCCTCAATAATTCTTTAGCATATTCATATGAAAATCTATTATTCTTCACCATTTCATTAACTATTCTATCTATCTCCTCTCCCTTAGCACCTACCGAGATAGCTATATTCCTAGCATGCAATTTCATGTGTCCTCTTTGAATACCTTCTATAGCCAGATGATAGTTAGCTCCAAAATTGTTAGCTAATCCTACTGCAGCCATTAATATAGCAAGATCTCCAGAATTCTTCACATTAGATAATTCCAGCAAAGTTCTAGCATGATTTAGTGATTTGATACTACCGCCAACAGTACCTACAGCTATAGGAACCTCTATCTTCCCATGTAATTTTCCATCTTCATACCAGAAATTCGTCAGAGACAGTTGGAAATAATTCGAATATGTGTGTATCGCTGCTTCTATTGCCCTCCAATCCTGACCATAAGCAAGAGCCGCTGCAGATATTCCATTCATTATACCCTTATTATAGGTAGTTTTCCTGTAGATATCTGATTGAGCTAGAGATATGACATCTAAGATATCACTAATTGCCTGTTGGTAATCTATTCCTTTACTCTCTATATCAGCTCTCAGCTTATCCCCCCAACTGGCTCTAACAATAGCTCTTCTATAGATGGATAGATTGGACAGGATTTTGAGAGTTGCTCTTCTTCCAGTGATATTCTGTATATCATCGGCGATTTCTTCAAGAAAGGAGTTTACTATGTTTGCGCCCATTGCATCTCCAACGTTTATTCTAAACTCTAATCTAGTGAATTCACCTCTTGTATTAGCTAGATCATCTACTTTCAAGTCCACAAAACCCCCTCCATACTTCTCCAATCTACGCAATTTCTCTCTCGCCAATTTTTCTATATCTACTAGATGATCTCTAATTATCTTTGCAATTGATGGATTAGATTTTATGTACACATGACCTAACATAATAGAACCAGTATATTCTCCAAAGAAGCCATCGGATAGTTTGAATGCTTTATTAGCTGCAGCTACTACTGATGGTTCCTCTACACTTAAGAAGATGATTCTATCTTGGTTATTTACACTTCCAAAAACAACTCCTAAAGGTAGAGTAATTCTACCCACGACATTCTCAATCATACTATTCATAGTTTCCAGATCTGTTTCCAGTTCTCCAAACTGTTTACCTACTAAACTCTCCAGATATTCCCTCCTCTCCTGAATTGACATATCTCTAAACTTTTTCATCTTTCCAGATACACCTCAGTATTATAATCGATAGATAGAGTATTAGAGTTATACACAGCATTTTTGATTATAATCTCTCTATTTATATATCTAGATAGAGTATCTAACCATCCGTCAGATATCTTCAGATTTATCTCTCGCTTTCTAGTCTTAAGTTTCATTATTCCATTATCGATTATAAGCTTTCCCTTTAGTATTGGAATAATTCCGTCGCTAATCTTTATCTTCATAGGTTTCCTATCAATCATAAGTTCGCCCCTAACAATCAGAGTATTATTTTTCTTGTAGAAATTCCTAAACCATATTATATCTCCTTCAAGAATATGTAACGATATCCCTTGGATCTTACATAAAAACCCGTCCCCAAAAACCATAATGTAATCTGGCTTTTCAATAATTTTCTCAACCTTAATATGAGTGTAAACTCTGTACTTTGCATCAGGAAAATTGATCAGAGTAGCCGGGGAGATAACCTTGGGAGCCAGTCGCATCATGTCAAAATAGCTATCAATATCCATCATTAACTTAACAGATTCAAAAAGCTATTTAAAAATATTTGATTAGAATTAGCTATGGATAGAAAAATCACAAACTACGTACCTTTTCAGACGCCAATAGCAAGGCTAAAATCCATCCAGAGACAATCAATAATGAAAAGATACAATAAACTTGAGGATTTTCAGATATCTATATTTGATCTGAGAGATATGATTGAGAGGTTGATAAGAGATGTTAGAATTGAATATCCTTCGAATATAAATAATAGAAAAATAGCATTCTTTTTCTATATCGCTAAAATAAGAAATTTTCTGAAGAGCGAGAGTTTTTTACCCGATCTAACTATGCTAACGTTTCTTGAATCACTATCCAGATCTGCTAAGAATGGTAATAAATTTGTAATAATTGTGGAAAATGAATTTTTTGATCCGAATGTTCTAAACATCTCTTACAATACCTACTCTCAATCAATGAAATGGATTGACCTATTCAGAGAATTTGATTTCTTCAAGAACCTAGAATTCATATCGATGGCGGAATTAAATGAGGATATAGAAGATTTTGAAATAGTATTCGAAGAGACCAAATCAGAGATATCTGTAAATAGAGATGATGAAGTTTATAGAGTACTAAGAGATTCTGTGAGTTTTAAAAGTCTAGATCATGCTCTGAAGTATTACTCTAAGGAGAGTACTCTAACTAGAGTTGATAAAATATATATAAACTATATGTCTTTCATTGAAGCTAGAGCCAAAGTGGATTATTGGAATAGATTAATTTCTAAATATAAGTGGGTTAGAGCTACTGTTAGTAAAAAACAGGGAATAGTGTATATAGAACCTACTGTCTTCAATATTCCTGCTGCACATTCCATATTTAATGCAAGGGTTCTAAGAGATAGTTACCTGATTGATGAACTCTACTATAAAAAAATAAACTACAGGGTAAAAGTTGATAATAATGTAATGTATTATTTCTGAGACTGTTTATCAATGGTGGTCTTCTTGAAAATGTGCTCAAATAATGAGATTGTATCTAGATCCTCTGTAAATGTAAATACACCAACTTTTACATTTCCATCACTCATAATATGATGGTAAACTCTCATACCCTTTTCTTTTATAGATGTAAACAGATCGATGAGGGGAACTACATATAGAGAACTATTCTTGAATACTGCTACACCATAATTAGGATTCCTATCCCCAGGTGTCTTGAGTTCATATCTATCGTGCTCTCTCTTACCAGTAATAGTTATGTGCAATAGTTCTTTAGGTATCTCTCTAAGTTCTCCAAGTACAAGAGACTGAGCAGCTATTAGGTATCTTGTTATAGTATCGGCTAATTCTGGATCATCTACCCATCTATTAACTCGTTCTCTTATTATATTATAATTTTGATGACTCTGGTCTATCTGCCTGAACCTATTTAATATCTTATCCTCAACATTTGTCTCATCTTTTAGCCATTTGATATTATCACAATACATTACTTCATATTTTTCAGTATGTTCAATATTATATTTGGATTTAAGTTCCTTTACGTCCTTATCATCTACAGGAGATCTGAGTATTGGATATCTATGTTGATTTTCATTCCAATCCTTCAAGATATATCTGCTCTCATCAGCTACAATCAATCTCTTTCCTGCCAATTGTGCAAACAGGGCAAACTTGGTGTAGAGTAAATAATCTAACACAGACATTATACCTAACAGATCATAAGTTGAAACATGTGGGGCAACAGCTTTGGAGTAATAGAATAGAATAAATCCTTCCCTATCCAGATCTTCGTCTTTTATCTCCCCAGAATCTTTCATCTTACCCCAGTTTAGAAATCTGGCCTTCTTATGTTTAATCTGCTTTTCACTAATCGGTTGATATTGATTGAGAGCATGAATTATTATGCCTTTTAGTACAGAACTGGGGGAAATATCTTGCTCTATAGTAATTATTCTTCCCTCCTTAACCAGCTTGCAATACTGTTCTTTGATCTGCTCTTTCTTCTCGCTTAAATAACTCTGATACTTTTCTAAAATTTCTTTCATATTTATATTTACATAGATATGTTTAAAAATTATTAAGTTTATTGTTTTTGAGAGTTCTATAAGTAGACCATTTCTTCCGTATGTATCTTTCCAAATCTCTGAAATTCTGAGGATCTTTCAGGAACTCAATTGTTCTTGGGTCGGAAGGATACCCACTACCGAAATCACCGTATCTTGCATGCAATTCATCAATATATCTATCTCGATATACTTTAGCAACTATACTAGCAGCACTCACTATGGGGTATTTAGAATCTGCTTTGTAGTCAGCAATCACATATCTACCTAGTTTTTTTAGAGATAATGGGTCCATAAATGCATCTATATATATCCCATCATACTCTCCCCGATCTTGCAACCATTCTTGGATCTTCCTATACTCTAATCGATTTATATTTTCCCTATCAATCTCCCAGGGTTCTATCTTTATATGATCTACAAGATCGGCCTGCTCTACAATCTCTTGAAACAGATTCTCTCTTTGCTGTCTACTAAGCTCTTTAGAATCACGAACAGCAGAACGTAGAGGGGAGGATATCTCAACCAATCCAATAACCAGAGGACCTATTAGTGCCCCTCTACCAGCCTCATCTATTCCAAGCAATCTCAAATCTATTTCTGCCCTGTGATCAAGAATCTCTGATCTACAATAACGTAATCTCTTGCAGCTAATACTGCATCAAAAGGCAATTTGATTTTACCATCCTCAACTTTTATCTTATTTTCATTCTTGTAAAGGAAATTCTCATTTGGATCAACAATTATATATAGCAATTTTCCAGTCTTGGTATCAAATTCTATATCTAACAGATTCCCCACCTCTTCTCCATTAGTAGCAACAATCTTCTTACCTGGAAGATTTTTTGCAGTTATTATTCCCATTAAGCTCACCTATATTAAGATTTAACTAACTATTTTTAAATTTATTTATACTTAATCAAATCATGGCGAATGTAAGAGTAAAGTATCTATCAAGAGATGATATGGAACTATTGAATAATCTTGGATTTCCATCCGAAGATGGTATTGTAGAGGTCACTCCAAATAGACCAGATATGTTAAGCGAAGTGGGGATAAGAAGGGTAATCGATCTGTACAGAGGCAAGAAAATATCTCAGTATAGATCTAAAAGATTAGAGATCGATATTAATATTGAACATGTTCCAAGTAGGCCTTATATTGAAATAGCTACTCTAGAGCTGAGTTCTAAGATCGAACTAGATGATCTCATAGAGTTCCAAGAGAAACTCCATGAGACTTATGGGAGAAAGAGAAAAAGAGTGGCGATAGGTATTCATGATTTGGATTATATAACTCCTCCAATAACCTATAGAGCAGTATACGATGAGACATTTATCCCTCTTAACTCAAACCAGAGAATGAATATAGAACAGATACTAAAGTCTTTAGATAAGGGTAAAGAATATGGGCATTTAGTCAGTCCACCATATCCTATGTTATATGATAGCACTGGGGTTATATCTTTTCCACCAATCATAAATAGCGATCGTACCAAACTAAGAGAGGAGACTAGAAAAATACTGATTGATGTAACCGGTATAAACCAACATTATGTCAAAGATACGATGAAAATACTATTATGTTATTTTATAGATCTAGGTGCTAAGAATGTAGAATCCACAACTCAACTAGATTACAAAACTATTACAGCCCCAGCAAGCAGGATTAGAGAGTTAATAAATATAGATGTTGATTATAGAGAAATGCTTATGAAATCTGGAATTGAATACGATGGTAATGTAGCGATAATTCCTCCATACAGAGTGGATTTTATGGACTGGACAGATGTTGCCGAAGAAATAGCTATTAATTATGGGTATAATCATATTCCTAGAGATTTCCCAAAAATATACCAATCTGCTGAGATCGGTGAAGATCCTATTAGAGATATAATGGATCGAATGGGATTTAGCGAAGTCTATACCTCATTCTTAGTGAAGTACGATGATGCCAAAGAATACTTTGAACTAGAGAAATTACAGAATTCTGTATCTGAAGATTACAATGCTATTCGACCATCATTAGAATTATCATTGTTAAGAGTGATTCATAAGAACAGAAATGCTAAACTCCCATATAAAATCTATGAGATAGGACGAGTATATGACCCTAGATTAGATAGAGAATACGATCAGATAGGATTTGCAATAATGCAGAATGAATTTAGAGTAGAGGATTATTTAGGTATAATAAAAACATTAGCCATGGCTATGAATGCCCAACTACATTTGGACAGAGGAAGTGGTAGTAAAATATTATTAGATACTACGTCATTCAAAGGAAAAATTAATGATTATGAATTCTACGTGGGTGCTGTTAGATACGAGATCCTGGAGAGATTCGAAATCGATAGACCAGTAGTTATAGGTATTATATTTAAAAAATAATACCTAACATAATTAGTATGACGCTTAATAGGTTGATAAAGCGTAATGTCTTGTATGTTGACATCAACTCTGAAGTTGGAGAGGTTGCAAAGAAAATGAAAGAGAAGAGAAGTGGGTATGCTATAATAGTTGATAAGAATAGAGCTGAGGGGATAGTAACCAGAACAGATCTAGTCTATAGAGTTCTAGCTGAACAGAAACCATATAGTACTAAGATCAGAGAGGTTATGAGTTATCCCCTCATAGTTCTGTTTCCAGAGATGACAATAGATGATGCTATTAATGCATTCAATCAGCACCCCATCCAGAGGATTGTTATAGTTGATAAGAACACATCTGAATTAATAGGGGTTATAGATAAAGATGATGTTTTTAAGATGTTATCAAATAAATAATTCGCCGAGCAGGGATGGCCGATCGGAGGTGGGTGATGAATCCGGTCAACACTGCTCGGTAGTATAGAGGTTATATTTACGAGGTGAAAGATTATGGCAAAAACATATATGGATAACCAGAAGTATATGATAAGAGTATTGGTAGAGGTTAAAGGAAAAGCTAGTAAAGATGACATCATAGGAGCAGTATTTGGTCAGACTGAAGGACTGCTAGGTAAGGATATGGATCTCAGAAACCTACAGGAACACGCTAAGATAGGTAGATTGGAACCAGAGGGTCAGATCACCTATTCTCCAGTTAACAACACCACTACAGCTATCTTCAATTTACCTTCTAGCTTGGATATAGAAAAAACTGTTATAATAGCAGCAGCTCTGGAAACTATAGATAAAGTAGGGCCTCATTCAGCTGTCTTTACTGTGGAGAAAATATCTGATACTAGACAGGAGAAACGTGCTAAAATCAAGAACAGAGCTAAAGAATTATTGCAGAAATTCTTAGAGGAGAAACAGATTGATGTTGGTGAGATAGAGAAGGAGCTTAGAGAGCATATAGCAAAGAAGAATATAATACAATTGGTTCCAGGGAATGATAAAATAGTAGCTCATAAAGAATATGATCTTCAGGATAGTGTAATATTTGTAGAGGGCAAAGCTGATGTACAGAATCTAGTATACTATGGTATTAAGAATGTAGTATCTGTAGGAGGAGTATCCGATGTAATTCCTGATAAGATCAAGGAGATAGCTAATAAAAAAGAGGTAATATTGTTCCTGGATGGAGATAATGGTGCTAAGAAAGTAGCTGAGAATCTAATAAGCAGAGGTGTGAAAATCGATTACATTGCTCAGGCTCCTGCTGGCAAGGAAGTTGAGGAACTAGTTGGTAAGGAGATCCATACAGCTCTGAGAAAGAAAAGATATGTTGGATCGATAGACTTCAGTAACAGAGATAATTTATATCAATTGATAGATTCAATACTCAAGGAGAGTGAACAAAATGAGCCAGAGGATACTGAAGACAAGCCAGAGCAGATTGCTGAACAGACTGCAGACACGGCAAAACCCCAGATCAACCATGCATCTTATCTATCGAGTATAATCGGTAAGAAACAGGCTCTAATTCTATACCGAGATAATAATACAGAAATTACAGATATGAAAAATATAATTCCTAAACTTAAGGAGAAAGCTCAGGAGATTATGGCAATTTACATAGATGGATTAATACCTGATAGTGTGATATCTACTATTGCATCCACAAATGCAGAATACTTAGGAATAACTAATCCTAATGCAAAGTATACTATAAAATCCAAGCTGGGTAAGAATAATAAGAACATCAGGGTAGTGTCTCTAGATGATTGAAATACAATTCTTAGGAACCTCATCTGGAATCCCATCTCTTACTAGAAACTTCCCATCAATCAGCATAAAAGATCTAAGATCTGGAGATATAAATCTGTTTGATGTGGGTGAGGGAACACAGAGACAGATTCTCAGATACGGTCTAGGCTTGGGTAAGATCCGTAGAATATTCATAAGCCACTTACACATAGATCACTTTCTAGGTTTATATGGATTAGTAGAAACGTATAAAGTTTATGGTATAGAATTACCTGAGATATATCTTCCAGATAGAATACCTTATATAGCTAGTGAATTCCCATTTAAATTCATCAGAGCCAAGACTCTCGTTGATTCAGAAAACTACAGGATAGATGCATTCAGAGTAAAACACATGAAAAATTCTTATGGGTTTGTGTTTGAGAGTAAGGGTATTAGGAAGTTTATACCCGAGAGAATAAAGGGACTAAATGACAGGGATTTTATCAATCTGAAGAGTAAGGGATACACAATAAAAGGTGAGAACATAGTAAAAATAGATGAGATCACTTATATACAGGCCGGGATTAGAATTCTATACACAGGCGATAGTATGTTCTATCCCGATCTAGTGAATATTATAGAGCATGCTGATGTAGTTATACACGACAGTACTTTCTTAGATGAGGATAGAGAGGCTAGAGATAAGAAACACTCTACTGCATTACAAGCTAGTGAGATGGCTAGATTGCTAGGAGCCAAACTTCTCATTCTAACCCATATCAGTAACAAATATGAATCTTGGAGAGATGAGGATATAATATCTAAAGTAGGTAATAGTGACATTCCTATTGTAGTTGCAAGAGATGGTATGAAAATTACTCTAAAAAGAACGGATTCTGGAGATATAGAATATAATATAAAGATATAAAAAGATTTCTATGTTATAATAAAAGCAGGTGAGACTATGCCTGAGAACAAACCAGAAAATGATAATGTAGTTCTAATCGGAAAGAAGCCTACAATAGGATATGTGTTAGCAGTACTAACACAGCTCAGCCAGGGTGCAAAAGAGGTAATAATAAGAGCAAGAGGAAAGCAGATAGCAAGAGCAGTAACTGTTCTAGAGTTGCTAAAGAGAAAATACAGACCAGATATAAAAACAAAGTCTATAACTACATCTACAGAAGATGTACCAAAAGAAGATGGAAAAGTGACAAAAGTCTCTGCTATAGAGATTATAGTAGAGGCTTAATCCTTTCTATTTTTTCCCTTCCTTTTCCAATTCTTCATATCTCTTTCTGATCTTGTTGTATAATTCCTCTTTTATATCTCTACCAGCCATATCTGCTTTCATAGCTATAGAAAGTTTGGATGCAAGTGTTCTGGCCATTTTACCTCTAAGTCGTTTTGGTAATCTATTAACCCAAGGCGATAGATATAATATACCATGTTTGGGTGGTTTTATTTTACCTTTGGATCGAATATGTTTAAAGAGTGCCTTTTCTGCACCGATAACCTGTATAGTTGATGCTGGCGCATTCACCAATTTATCATAACTACCCATTTTCTCTAACATCATAGCTACTATAAAAGGACCTACTAAATAGCTCGAATTAGGAAATCTACTCTGAATAAGTTGCTCTATCTTCTGCCTGATCTGCCGTTCCTCACGTCGTATGACATCGTATATATCGACAAATTCTCTGTAAACACTCTCATCAAATCCGTGTTTTCTAATTGATTCATATATCTGTGGGTCCTTAGGATCTTTCACATCTAGATACATAGAATTTTTAATCCACTCTTGTAATCTCTCTTCAAAGAGATTCTGAGTATCCTTTAGATCATAATATGCTCTAATCAGATTAACTATATACTGATCCTCTGAAGGTTCCTGTAACTCTCTCTCCAATTTTTTCAAGAATTTCTTCTTTAAATCATCTCTCATAGAAATAGATTCTTAATTAGGAATATTGGATCAGTAAGCTGTTTCTTATACTTAAGAGTATCCTCGGATACTATTGTGGAAGTGATCAATTCTTTTAATTCTCTCTTATGATTCACTCTGTTGAAGAAATGATTCAACAACCATCTAATGGAACCAAGTCTCTGAATCCTATACATTGTTTGGAGTTCTGGATCTAATTTCTCCTTTAATAGATCATCGTACATTTTCAATACTTTCTCTGAAAAGTCCCCTAATTCAAAAGCTTTTTTTATTGTTTGAGCTGCTAATTTAGATGATAGTAGTGCATTCCCTATACCCTCTCCTGTCAGAGGATCTATTAGAGCTGCAGCATCACCAACTAGGAGTAACCCATTGAAATATGGTTTTCTTCTCTTAGAACCCAAAGGTAATGTCCAACCTATTATATTAGTTAATCTCTTAGCATTCTTAAATCTATCTTTAAATTTAGGGTGTTCATTTATCAATTTTTCCATGAGTTGGGTTAAATTAATCTTCTTGTTTCTCATGTCTCTATCCAACATTCCAATACCAACGTTAGCTTTCTTACCTTCTAGAGGGAATATCCAGAAGTATCCAGGTAATGCCTCTTCTACAAAATGTATTTCTATTACCTCTCTCATTCCCTCCACTCCATCGTAATATGCTCTTACAGCAGAAACATAATGATCTGGATCTCTGAATGCAACTCCTGCCTTGTTAGCTACTACTGAAGCAGCACCATCCGCCCCAACTATTATTTTTGCTCTAAACTCATGTATATTTCCAGAATTATCTTTAGCCAATACACCTACGTAATTATCATTCTCTTTTATCAGATCAAACACAGTCATTTGCTCATAGGCGTCCAAACCCTCTATTTTCTTAGCATTTTGATATAGAAAATTATCGAAATCAATTCTTCTAACAACAGCTCCATGAGGCTTGGCATCAGGTTTTTCCTGTCTAGAATCTACTATAAGATCGACGCCATTAGGTCCACTCATCCACACACCATATCCTGGTCCATGTGGTAATTTGAATAACTCATCAAACAGACCTAGTTCCTTAAGAATTGTAGAAGATTTACCACTTACTCCATCACCACACACCTTATCTCTAGGAAACTTTTGCTTATCCAATAGAGCGATCTTCAATCCACTATCTCTAAGATGAAGAGCTGTTCCAGACCCACCAGGACCCGCCCCAACTATAACTACATCATATTCATGTAGTATGTTCTGACTCATGAGTTTATTAAGAAAAATAGCTATTTAAAGATATCGAATATGCTATATATATGCTGCTTAAGTTCTCATTTTTAGGTTCAGAATATGATTTCGATGAAGCTAAGTATATAATAATACCTGTTATCTATGGAAAACCCTTATCAAGAGAGGCAGCGATAGGGATTATTCGCCAATCATTAAATCTTCCAGGTTACAACAATAGATATGGAATACGATATAACGATATTCCGGTTTATACATTTGATCTTGTCATCCCTTCTATAGATCCTTCCAAAGCTATGCGCGAATTACATAATATTTTAGATTATATTCTGTCCAAAAACAAAATTCCAATAATGATTGGTGGGGATCACTCGATCACAATATCTACTGTAGGTTTATTTAACAGATATATTCTTGTAGATGCTCATCTGGATTTATATTCTGAGTATGAAGGTAGTGAATACAGTCATGCATGTGTTGGTAGAAGATTGATCGAATATTCGGAGGAAATCTATTACTATGGGGTGAGGGTTGTAGAGCCCGAAGAATTAGATATTGCATATAAAACTCTAGATAGATTAGAAATAGATAGATTCTATCTATCTGTGGATCTTGATGTGTTGGATCCTATTTATGTAGATACAAATGTCCCAAGTTATGGAGGCAAATCATATGGAGAATTGTTAGAATTTATAGAAGGAATAACTGGTAAGATGGTGTTAGGTATGGATTTCGTAGAAACAGTAGATAATCCAAAAAGCACCTATCTCACCGCCGATTTGATCGCAAATACTTTAGCTATTCTAGAGAGTTAATTATATCTCTCCATCTACTCGCAATAACCTCTGGACTGAATTTCTCTCTTACATACCTCTCTCCAGGAACCCTATCATACTCTTCCAATAACATAGGTAAACTCTCTACCCAGACCTGTCCCTCTCTAGAGTTAACATCTGTTGCCACAGGCAATAGAGCACCTAACTCAGTTCTGTAAGGGTATTCTGGTCGGAATTCAAAATCATATATTCCTAATGCCTCTCTAGATCCATATTTATAATCAGAAGTAAATACAGGTATATTCAGGGACAATGCCTCTAATAGCACAATACCAAACCCTTCCATTACTGAAGTATGTATATATGCCTTTGCACCTTTAAGATAAACATACGGATTATTGGTCTTGAATATATAAACATCTGCCTCCTCATCTGGAGACCTACCCACTCTGAATCCACGGGATTTTGCCAAATTTATCAATTCATTCTCCAAAGGCCCATATCCTAAGATCAGAAGTTTTAGATCATTCCTATTCCTAATCTTACTATAAACGTCTATTAGAAACTTCTGATTTTTAAGATCCACGTATCTTCCGATGTTTATGATATATCCCTCATCTAAATATTTACCACGTGTTGCCTGATCTTTAATATAATCTAAATCAATAGGATTATGAATTGTTATCGTATTTGGGTTCTCATATCTACGGATAGCGTCAACCCTCATATGTTCTGACACACATACAATCCTATCCGCTGACTTGAATACTTGTTTCTCGAATGGGATTTTTCGATTTAAGTTTAAATGATGTATCACCATTATCGCTTTGGTTCCAAGAGAGTTCTTCATAATAAAATTTAAAAAATTGGATTGATTGAGATGTGAAATTATTACATCATTCACTGCAAAAAATTTTCTAGCCTTTAAGAGAAAAACAGGCATATACAGATAAGTTAAGATACCGCTCATTCTCTTAGTTCTAATCAATGGTGTGTATTTGACATCTAATTGCATAGAGTTATCATATAGTGTAAATATTTCCATATCCAAATATTTCGATAGAGTAATCAGTGATCTCTCTGCACCTCCTAGTTCTAGAGAATTTATTAGCATTTTCATTCTACAGTCACCGCTTTAGCTAAAAATCTTGGTTTGTCAGGATCTCTCCCCAAACCAACAGCCATATTATATGCTAATCTTTGCAAATATACTATCGCAGCAATATGGAAATAGTTTGGAGTTAAAAAATTCGGATCTATAAGAAATACTTTACTGCCTCTAGCAACAATCTCCTTGTAGTTATTAATAGCACTCTGATAACTCTCATCATTCCCATGGATAAATACTGTTTGTGAGTTCTCATCAAAAAGACTTAGTGGTCCATGCTTCATCTCCCCTGCTGCAAATGCCTCAGCATGTACATAACTTATCTCTTTCAGTTTTAGAGCCCCTTCCATAGCAATTGGATAATTTATACCTTTACCAACAAAGAAGGTTTTTTTCGTTGGATCTAGCTGGATAAGATCTTTTCTAAGAGCTATATCAATTGCCTGTTTTATTTCATTAAGATCAAATCTACCAATAAGCTTATAACCAAATAGAACCTGAGTTAAGAATGTTTTAGTAGCAGCCACCCCAATTTCTATTCCAGCATTCATGGGGATTACATAATCAGAGATTGCAGCTAATGTTGAACCTAAATAGTTGGTTAAAGATAACACTTTAGCCCCTTTGGATTTTGCATAATTAACTGAATTAATAGTATCTATAGTTTCTCCACTCTGACTGATAGTGAAAATATATTTTGAAGGTTTAGTGACCAGATATGGGTACTCAGATGAAATGTAAGGGATTATATTGAACTTTGTCAGATACTTTATGAATAATATAGCATGATAGCTACTACCTGCAGCTATTCCATCAACTCGGTTTTTTCTGAGTATTTCCCTAATGCTCTTCAGATCTCCAGGTAGTATTGATTCAACAATATCTCTCTGCTCATGTATTTCCTTTAGCATGAAATGCGGATATTCCCCTTTTATAGCTGATTCAAAATTGCCCTCAAATACTCTAACTGGTCTCTCTATTACGATACCATTATTAAATATCTTATACCCTCCCTGCTCTATATAACCATAATCACCGTCTTCTAATCTTATATATTCTCTTGTATATTTTATGAATGCTGCTATATCCGAAGCTAAAAACATTTCCCCATATCCCACACCAATTATTAGAGGAGTTCCTCTTTTTGCAAAATATACTCTACTGTTATCGTTTTCAAGTATGATTGCCAAACTATACACCCCATCTAGAGAATTGGATAATCTATATAAAGCCCTCAAAATATCTTTTTCCTCCTCCAGGTATAAATTGAGAAGTGCTGCAATCCTCTCTGTATCGGTATCTGATTTTAAATCTGGAAATTCAGGTAGATCTACGGTTCCGTTATGAACTAATACTATTTTACCATATTTATGGGGGTGAGCATTCCTCTCCTCTATACCCCCATGTGTTGCCCATCTAGTATGAGCAATAACCGGTGATCTCAACGTTTCTGGAATCTTTGGTATAAATTCATCAACTTTACCAACTGATCTTATTAATCTACCATCGTACAATCCTACAGAATCATATCCTCTATATTCTATTGCTTTCAGACCATATAATATAAATTCTTTTGGTCTGTTACCAACATATCCTAGTATCCCGCACATTGATTTAAAATAGATGTTTTGAATTAAAAAGTTTATATGTACATTGGTTATCCATGTGTGAATTATACTATCAAAAGATCTACAAATAATACGTTTAAACTTAGTTCATACAGTCATCAGAAAGTAAGAGAGACTGTGCAAAAGAATATAGATCATTTCTGGGACATTCTGAAGTTTAATCTTAGATATGATATTAAATTTTTTAGATTGGGTTCTCAGTTCATCCCGTTCGCAAGCCATGATATTTTTGATTTTAATTGGCAGGATGAATTTAGAGATCAACTAGAGGAACTTGGCGAATTTATAAGAGAACACGAATTTTTCATTACCATGCATCCTGGACAATATGTGGTTCTCAACTCCAAAAATCAGGATGTAATTCGGAGAAGCATAAGGGAATTAGAGTGGCACGCAGATCTATTGGATTTAATGAAAATAGATGGTTTGATACAGATACATATCGGAGGAATTTTCGATAACAAACCTGAAGCTATAAATAGATTTCTAAATTCTTATAATAGCTTACCCTATAAAGTAAGAAGGAGATTGGCTATTGAGAATGATGATAGATTATATAATTTTGAAGATGTTCTAATGATAGCGAGATCTACAGGAGCGCATATTGTATTTGATGTATACCATGATAGGATAAATCCATCAAATTACTCATTACAGGAGATTTTAGATATTCTAAAAGATAATCTGATTATAGACTATAGTTCTGGTGATGATAGAGGGAAACATGCCGACACACTAGATGCCTATGATTTTCTTCAGTTCTATAGAACTGTAGAAGGATATAATCCAAAAATAATGTTTGAGATCAAGGACAAGGAAAAAAGTGTGCTAACGGCTAAAGATCTAATAAAAACAAAATAGGTTATGAATACAGCAATGTGCAGGGGGTGGGATTTGAACCCACGAACCCACAACGGGACCAGGTCTTAAGCCTGGCGCCTTTGACCAGACTTGGCTACCCCTGCTCAATTTATTTTTCAGATCTGTATTTTAAAAAATATCACAATAAATATTCATATATGAAATATTTAAAAATCCCTATCAAACCCATATATCCAGATGCTAGTAGGATAAATTCGATAGAAGATATATCTAATCTTCTAGTAGACATATTAGGCCTAGGTCGTAGTAAAGTGGTTAGATACATAATCAGAAGACTGATAGAGGCAAAACTATCAAGAACACATGTTACAATAGATCAATTATACATAGAATCCAGATTGAATAGAAAATCTCTGTATTACCATATGAAAAGATTACAGAGGTTAGGTATAGTAAATAGAGAGAATAAAGCTTACTTCTTAGGAGAAACTGTAGACCAGCCCTTGAAATCATTTCTGGAAAATCTATATAAGAGCAAATTAGATCGGATGGTAGAGACAATCTCCCAGATACTAGCTATTGCTTCAAATCGTTTCGGATAACTCTCTTCCCATTTTCAGAAGGAATTATAATTAGTTTGGGATTCTTAAACTCTGCTCTCTTACCTAAAATGTGTAACATAATCCCCAAAGCTGCTACTTCACTGTGAGGTTGATTACCTATGGCAATATTATAATCAGAAATCGAATAGATTTCTCTGGGAACTCTACTACCACCTATTATTATAACCATCTTGTCTAAAGATCTTAGAGTCTGGATTTTCTCCTCTACAGGTATTCCATACATAGTTAAATGAATAAGAACATACCCAGATTCCTTGTAATTTCTGAGAGTTTTCATGATGTCATCAGAATACTCTATCTCCATCGCCTGCCCCCACCTGGATTCCACATTCCTGATACTATTTTCAAGGGCTGTATCCCTGTCTCCAGAATAAATAAATTTTGATGCTCCAAATGCTCTTGCAACCAGAGCACAGTGTGAAGTTATTCTCTGATCTCTAACTATCCTATGCCCTAATCTTACGATAACAATCATATTTTTTAATGATTCTATTCCTATTTAAATGATGCATGTTGCTGTAATCCCAGATGGTAATAGAAGATGGGCTAGAAGTAGAGGACTGAGTCTAGAAGAGGGCTATGAGGCTGGAATAAAGAAGTTTGCAGAGTTCGTCAAGTGGTCTATAGAATTGGGAATCACCGAGATAACTGGGTGGGGAATGAGTTATGATAATTATAGGAACAGGGATAGAGAGGTTCTAGATAGTATAAAAAGAATTGTTAATAGGTATTACGAGGAGAATAAGAATAGGAAAGATGAGATTATGACAACTTACCCTATATTAAAAGATATAAATCTGAAGGTTTATGGATATTTTGAAGAGTTAACAGATGAGGAAAGAGAGTATATAGAGTTGATAAACAACCAATTGAATGGTGAAAAATATAAGGTAAATATTTTGCTATTTTACAATGGTAGAATTGAGATACTAAGTGCTGTTCGTAAGTTAGTTAATTCAGAAAAAATAGATCTAGATAGTCTGGAAAAGAACCTTATGCTGAAATCCAAGCCTGATATAATAATAAGGACCGGGGGTAGGATAAGAACCTCGGGCTTTCTACCAATACAATCTGAGTATTCAGAATGGTTCTTCCTGGAGAAATTATGGCCAGATTTTACCAGAGAGGATTATATTAAGATATTAAATGAATTTCAAACCAGAGAGAGAAATTTTGGAAGATGAAAATAGAACTAGATACAGAATTGAATGCATATCAGAATGCTGTCAGATATTTCGAACTAGCTAAGGAATTAAGAAAGAAGCTGGATGGAATGAGAGCTGCTCTACAGGAAATTGATAGGAAGATTGCCGAGGAGAAGAGAAGGTTGGAGGAGCAGGCCAGAGAGATTGAGAGCCAGAAGAAAGTGATTGTAGAGAAGGAATGGTATGAGAGATTCAATTGGAGTCTAACATCATCTGGTAAGTTAGTGCTAATAGGCAAAGATGAACGGCAGAACGAATTCCTGGTTCGTAACTATCTGAAGGATAACGATCTGTTCTTTCATGCTGATATTAAAGGATCTGCAGCTGTTATCCTGCTGAATGGCATTCAATCAGATTTAGATGAGAGGTTGGAGGTAGCACAGCTTGCTGCTAGCTATAGTAGAGCCTGGAAGGAGGGGATAGGTTATGTAAATGTGTATTGTGTAAAAGCTGATCAAGTAACTAAGAGTAGTATGGAAGGTTATCTAGGTACAGGCGGTTTTTTGATAAAGGGTGAAAGAGAATGGTATAAGAATACACCTCTATCGCTCAAACTTGGTATCAGTAATGGTAAATTGCTTATAGTTTCAGAGTATTATAAATCTCCTCTGGATAAACAGATCATTCTTATGCCTGGAACAAAATTTTCTAAAGGAGAACTAGCTAAGAGATTAGCTAAATACTATAACATCCATCCAGATGAGTTTCTAAGCAGATTGCCCGCTGGAGAATATATTATTAGATCCTGAGTAACATCTTCTCCCTCCAATATTCCACTTCTAACATATCCCTAAACTCAGGTAAATCGTATCCTACTTTTATGATAGAGAATCCTTTTAGATTGTAATTAGATATAAATTTCTCTGTTAGATTGTTTATATCATTTATAAAATATCTTGGAATATAAAATCTTTCATCTTTCAAATATCCTGTTTCCAATCTTTCAAAGATATCCACAGATGGTCCGGGGATTAGTTCTGCATACTCTATCTTAGACATAATTGGGATTCCTCCTAGATATGCATATTTGTCTCTAACCAAAACATGAAGATACTCTATGAATATCTTATTCTTCTCAAGATAATCCCTCCATGCCTTACCAATTCTCCGTAACATACCATATGATTTATCCTCTAATTCGTACGGATTACTCAAGAGTATCCCAAATTCACCAGATCTATTCTCCCTACCTATATGGAAATACTGCTCAGAAGGAGATTTGATAAATCCTCTAGAATACACAATGAATCTAGATAGTGTTGATAGGGATACAGCTGCTCCAGCATTTCTATTAGCATCTGTTGGGTCTATCACAATCAGAGGATCAGAAAATTCCTTCTCAGATTTCGTCTCCAGCTCAATTCTAACCGGAATTTTCCATTTGCTCGCAGATTCCAATACTGATAGAAAACTCCCATATTTAATTATCAGTAATTCACATAAGTATCCGGAGAAACCATTCACTCGATTATCAGCCCCATATAACCCTAAAGTCTTCATAAACCTCTTTAACAACCTAACTTCATCTCTCTTATTGTCATCTAATTTTGATATTACATATCTATAATGAAGTGGAGTTCTATCCACAGCACTACGATGGTTAGATGATATGGGTACTAGATCAATATTATATCCCATATACCTTACCTTTACGTATGGATGTTCAGAATATTTTATCATATAATCCAAACCTTTGAGCTTTACGGCATTCAGAATCTCTTCAAATCCCTTATGTTTATCACCATCGGTTTCGTAGAACATATCCAGATCATAATCTCCTCTAAGATTAGTTCCTTTTGCCACAGATCCATACAACTTCAGATCAAGTCCTAGAAGGCTCTTTATACTCTGAGCTACTTTTAGAGCCTCCTCCGTATCTGGTTTTAGCTCGTTCTTTAATCGATCTAAGAACTCTAACCCCATGTTTCTACGAATACTCTTCTGGGTTTTAGCTCTCTAACTATATTCATAATGAACTCCCTATTGCCACATAAATACATATCTATTTCTTTGTATTCTCTAAAATCTTCTATATTAAATCTACTATCTCCTTCACCAGTATATCTTATATCTATATTCAATCCAAGCCTAGACATCAATCTAAGCTCAGATTCATATAAATTCTCTTCCCTAAACCTAAAGCTCGAGAATAAATAAAAATCTCCTTCTAGCTCAGATGAGTAGATATGTCTAAGGATGCTCATAATTGGAGCGATCCCCGATCCTGTAGAAATGAAAACCGCACTTTTCTGATTATGATATGTGAATCTACCATATGGTCCTTTTACTATAACTTCTTTTCCATAGAGTTCATCTAGCTTAGAAGTAAAGGCTCCGCCGATGTTTGTAATGAACAGTTCTAAATATGGATAGCTAGGGTGAGATGCTATAGAATAGGATCTTTCCAAATTAGAATACAAAATATTTATAAACTGTCCAGGGAGATACTCAAGCCCTCTCTGAATAGGGTATAGTCTTAGAAGATAGTTTCTTCCTCCTCTGTTTATTGCTCCAACTCTATAAAGGTATTCCATGAATTGAATATCCGAATAATGTTTAAAATCATTTCATATATTCTTCTTTAAGCTTGTGAACGATTTCAGGTGTCAGTGGTTCTAATTTGGATCCACAATTTGGACATTTAAATTTATAAGCCAAAGCATCATCGTAGCTGAAGTACAGAGGACTCTCTTTGGAACAGGAAGGGCAATAATATAGCTCTACCCCTTCTTCCAACTGAATAATGAGCTCATCGAATACACCAAAGACATTCTTCTCCAGATATTCCAGAAGACCATTCTCATCAAGAGACCATAAATATGTTATATATCCTTTATCATCAACGAGTTTCTTACAATCTACCACGTTCTTATCTTGCATTTTGAGTAAACTCTTCTGAACAGATTTCTCCGGTATACCTGTGTCTTGGATGATGTTAGCATCACTAATCTCTAATCTGTCACGCATATATCTTATGAGCTGGATAGCATCCTCTCCAAAGTCATCTACAATTCTCTTTCGAACAATATTTAACTCAAGGAGTTCGTCTAATCTCGCATTTCTACTTATCATCTTCACCAGATCTCTCGTAATTTATCACAATATCCTCATCCAGTAGCATAAGATTACCATTGCATACTTCACATCTATAGTGCAAATTCATAGCCTTTTCAAAATCATATATCTTCAAATCAAATCTACTAGAGCAATTTTTACAATAATATAATTCCTCTCCTAATGCCAGTCTATTTTTCAAAGTTTCCAATTTATCATAAGTGTTCTTCCTTATCCATATTATCAACTCCTGAAGATCAGGCTTCCAATAGAATTCATACCAACCGGGTCGAACATCACTGTGCTTCTCATACATAGTAATCCCGTAATTGTACATTTGATTTAACACCTCTCTAACCTCCTTCACAGGCATATTAAGATCTCTAGCTATTTGATCGTCTGTGAACGCCTTATCGACAGGAGAGTTCATAAAATATTGAATTATCTGTAATGATCCTTCCCCCAACTCATCAACCAAAATTTTTCTCACATCATTTTCATCAAGTAATTTTCTCAATTCTAAAATTAAATCATTTTCCATGTTATATATATACACGAAACTATTTAAAAATACGATTTATAATAATATTTGTTATGCGAGAACTTAAG
Source organism: Candidatus Anstonellales archaeon (assembly GCA_038740615.1). GTDB lineage: Archaea > Micrarchaeota > Micrarchaeia > Anstonellales > J096 > JAADEL01. Next base: position 80,019 of record JAVYLQ010000001.1, read on the forward strand.
ATAATTGAACATTACAGACCTTTCCTATTGTTAGAAGTAGCGTCAGCTATGGCTGATAACAACATCAACATAGCTAGTATAAGAACATACAATGTTGGAGAGGTAATGATAATATCCCTGCTATTGGAGGATAAGGATTTTGATAAGGCCAAAGAGATTGCTACCACCAAATGGAACGTTGTACAGAGTGATTCTATAATAGTGGAGTTGGATGATAAGCCAGGACAATTGGCAAAAATGGTTAGAATGTTGGTGGATAACAATATAGAGATAAGATCTTCTAATGTTATAGACAGAATTGGTGGGAAAACGTATCTGATGGTAGACACTAATGATAATCAGAAGGCAAGTAAGATATTGAGAGAAGAATTCAATATCTCATGAACTCTAGTTGGAGGGTTCTAGAAGGAGGGGATATAAAGTTAGATACAGTACAATTATCCAAAGATGAATATCTCTTTATTCAAGAATTTCTACAGGATTTAATCGTTAGAGAGAATATAGACCATGGTAGGATAGGTGTGCTACTGGATGATTTTGCGGCCAAAAATAGAGTAATGCTCAAACCAGTTCAACGCGATAGGATGATTAGATATATAGATAAGTTTTACCTTGGGTTGGGATATTTAGAGGATATTCTAAAAATGAGTAATGTGGAGGAAATAGCAGTTATAGGATTGAATAAACCAATATATATTTATCAAGACGGATGGAAATCTACTAATGTAGCTATATCTTCTAGAGAATATTTTATAGATCTTGTGAATAGATTAGCTCATAAATCAAATAGAAGAATAACCCTTAGAAACCCTAGACTAAACGCAAGTCTTGACAACTATAGAATCCATGCATCAATAGATCCTGTTTCTGAATGTGAAATGACTATAAGAATCCTACGAAAGGACAGGTTAAGCTATCTGGATTTTATAGATAGATCCGTATATCCAAAAGAATTGATAGCCTATCTAGCACTCATCATGTTAACAGACTCATCGGTAATAATAGCGGGTAATACCGGATCTGGTAAGACTAGTTTTCTGAATTCTCTATTATCTTTTATACCGTATGGAGATCGAATTGTAATTGTAGAGGAAACTCCAGAGATAAGGATTGATCATCCTCAGCAAGTTAGATTAGTAGAGAATACGGATCTGGGGATATCTTTTAGAGATTTAGTATATGATACACTTAGAATGCGAAGTGATAGAACAATAGTAGGGGAGGTTCGTAAACCGGATGAAGTTAAGGCTTTTATAGATGTAGTCCTATCAGGACAGGCAAGAGGAACGTATGCAACATTTCACGCACACTCTAGTAGAGAATTGGTAAGTAGAATGCTAAGTTACGGGGTATCTAAAAGTGATATAGAGGCAATAGATTTTATAATCATACAAAAAAGATTGTTAAGAGAAGTTGATAACAGATTGGTGGAATTAAGAAGAGGTATTGAAATGATATATGTTCCTGAAAATAGAGTGCTGTTCAAATTAGATAGTGGAATAGATCATGAAGGGATAATCCAAATCCTTAAGGAGAAACTATACATAGACCAAACATGGATAGAATACAAGTATAACAGAATTCTAGATTTTATTTCAAATAGAAGAGGAGATTTCTCAAAGCTATTTTTAGAATATCAGAGAGAGATACTGGGTTATGATATCTAAGCTTATAGATCAGTTTCCTCCAATATTATATTCTGAATACTATGATAGGTTGTTTGTTGTTTTAAATATACCGGTATCAAGTGCAAAGTACTTAACAGCTCTTGCGGCAATTATACTTCTCGCACTGGTTTTATCATTCATTTCTGAATATTTCTTATTATTAGGGTTATTAGTGACTATTGCTGGATTACTCTACCCAATATTTCTATATAGGAAAACCATACATGAGATTCGTTCAGAATTGCCTAAATTCATCTTGGATATTGGTTCGGGAATGTTATTGGGGCTTAATTTATTAGAATCTATTAGATTGGCCATGAATGATACCAATTCCATAGCTAAGTATTTCAAACCATACATGAATAGATTAGAGATAGGAAAGGAGAGTATTAACGAAGTGTTCATATCATTTGCTAATAGATTTAGAGATAGAAAAATACAGATAGCTGTATTTCAGCTCATAAACTCCATATCAGCAGGATCACCTAAGGAGCTGAAACATCTTGGAATGCAATTATTGCGAGAACAGATGTTAGATATGAAAGAATTCAGTAATAAGTTACAGATACTGTCACAATTCTATATGGTGATATTATTACTATTTCCTGTATATACCATTCTAGTCACAATAATGAGTTTGGCATCCGAACAACCTATACCAAATATAATACCTATATTTACAGTTCTCTTACCCATGATTCTGCTTATATTTATTTATATCATCTCTTTGATATTCCCTAGCAATTATTTAATACAGCAGAGTTCAGATCCCTCTCCCCTCCTTCTGAATTGGTTTGTTATGATAATAGCTTTCTATTTTCAAATTGAAATCCTATGGCTAGCATTATTATATACATTAGTATCTATAATCTATGTATATTATAATTTCCATAATATCCAGAATATGGAGCTTCAAAAAGAATTAGAGAGAGATCTTTTAGAAGTTTCATTGATATTATCATCGTTACCTAGATTCGACATGCACATGTTCCTAAAGAGAGTTAAAGATGCGGGTTTAGGTAAGTGGAGTGATATTTCATCTAGGGCTCTGAAAATGTTAAACTCTGGAGTATCTATTAGAGAGATATTTGATTATCTATATAAATTACCATCTGGATATGTTAAAGTTTTTATCAAAAATCTTGAGTACATATACTATTCAGGCATCTCATCTCATGATAGAATGAATGAGTGGTTGGATATGTTTGTAAATATGTTGAATCTTAGAAAGGAGATGGAAGCTGAACTATCTACTTTTAAATACACTATTATCATATCATTCATAATTCTACCTATAATATATTCTTCTCTATATAATTTTGCAAAAGAGATGGTCGGTATAGAATTAGAGATACTTATGTATCTTCCAGTGATAGTAGTTGGTAGTGGTATTGCTATGCTGTCCAACATATATAGATCACCCTATTGGATAATTCAGTTGTCCCTATATACCATGGTATCACTGATCATA
>JAVYLQ010000002.1:0-54383 GCA_038740615.1 Candidatus Anstonellales archaeon
ATTGATCTGTTGTGAAAGGAACTATCAATCTAAACTCAAAACTCGATGGAATGTGATTATTCATCTTTTCTTGAGTATAGCGATCAATAGAACTAGAATTATTGGATGATTCTTCTTTTTATTCTCATCATTTCCAGAATAGTTTAACGTTAATATAGGTATATAGTTATTTTCTGGTGTAATTTCTACTAGTTCATAAATATCCGAATTTCCCTTTTTAACAACCTTCAACTTCACATCCTCCCCTTTTCTGATCCTATCGATTACGTTCAATAATTTTTCATTATCTGTTTGTTCAGAGATAAATCTTTTCAAAGAATCTCTCAGTAAATATCTGAAATCATAAAATATTAAATAGTGCGGCCACCGGGATTCGAACCCGGGTCTTCAGCTTGGGAAGCTGACATCCTGCCACTAGACTATGGCCGCGAGCTAATATTTATATAAAGCTTACTTTTTAAATTTTCACTGATCATAGATCTGTATTATATCCCCATCATCCATCTTATGATCTAATCCTACTCTCTGCCCAGGATATTTTGCAGATGTTCCCCATACAATAGCATATTTGAAGTTCTCTTCCAATTCTCTGTGAATAGCTCTACATACATCTCTAACGGTTGCGCCCCTTTTGAGTATAAGCGGATCAGAACTAACCTCTCCTTTCCAAGACTTGGTATAGATTCTTATAAAATCAAATTCTGTATATATTCTGTCTTTTAGAATTTGAATAGTTTCAGGGATATAATTGCTTACGAATACTGCTTTCGGGTATTTGGATTTTAATATTTCAATAGTATCAGTATCTACTAAATCTATTTTATTTACCACTACCAGAGATTTAGTATATACTAATGAGTCATCAAGACTATCCAAAAGATCCTGATATCCGACTCCTTCACCTACATATACATCAGCACTCCTTATTCCATTTTCATTAAGTATTGCGATGATCGTAGATGTATCTAGTTTTGAGTTGTTGAATATTTTCATAGGTCCTGATGCCCTCTTGCTTATTCTTACATCAGGTCTCTCTTTCTCCAATCTTATTCCTACTTCATGTAACATTCTTATGATTGAGCTTAGTTGCTTTTCAGCAGCAGTAGCTTCAACAACTATCAATATTAGATCTGCAGTTCTAACCACTGCTAATACCTCTCTACCTCTACCCCTTCCTTTACTTGCATCTTCTATTATTCCAGGTAGATCTAGTATCTGTATTTTAGCACCTTTATATTCTAATATTGCTGGTATAACAGATACTGTGGTGAAGGCATAATCAGCTGATTTTGATTCTTTACCTGTGAGAGAAGTTAAGAGAGAAGATTTACCAACAGATGGAAATCCGACTAATGCTACTCTAGCATCTCCAGTTTTAGCTACATCAAATCCACCCCCACCCCCTCCTCTCTTTAACTCCATCTTTAATTTCTCTCTCTTCAATTTAGCTATTTTAGCTAGTAATAAACTTATATGTTTTTCAGTAGCTTTGTTCTTTTGAGTTCTTCGAATCTCTTCTTCTAATTCTCTGATTCGTTGGTCAAAATCCATCTATGTTTAATGTTATCGTAGATCATTTAAATGTTATTAGTCAATTATGAAACACTTTTAATTAAAATAAATAACTTTTTAAACACTTTGTGCTAATATAATATCATGAAACTATCCAACCGATTAGATGTGGAGCAGAAAAATAGTATCGGAACCAGAATAGTAGAGACAGTAGATAAACGCTTGGAAGATATCTTAAGGAGAAAGCCAGAACCAGATATGTTTTATAGTAGGATCGCAGAAGTATTTGATAAGCACCTAAATACCCAAAATAACTACCTCAAGCTTCTATCAATATTGCCTACTGATCATCCAACATTCAGAACTTTTCTAGCTAAGATAACCAATTATAGTATCAGGGATCATAATGGGAACAATATATTACATGTTCTATTGAATAGAGATATGTTACATACAATTGTTCAGCAAGGATTCTATCGATTAAACCTCTGGGAAAGTGACAACAATATGGGAGTAAAACCTTTAGATCTACTATTAACTAAACTCTTTAAGGATAATAACAAAGAGAGAGATGAAGTAATTGTTATACTCAGATATCTTATAAATAATCGAATTCTCAGTGATTACATGGCAAAACACGTAGCTGATAGTTTATTAGGATTCTATCAGAATACTAAAGACCACAGGCTCTTAGATCTTCTGGTAGATCTGGGGAAGAAATACGGGAAGAATACTGTGAATTCTGCAGCTAAGGAGATAATCAAGCTAGATGCAGTGAAAAATAATTACCAGGAGTATCTCTTCTGGGAATACTATACAAAATAAAGATAATATTTAAATCTTTTCTTTTTATTTAATTCATGCTTGATAGAAAACTATTGCTAGTTGGATTAGGTATCGCTGCTCTGTTTGCTGTGATAGGGTACTTGTCTTTCAGATTGGGAATTGACTTTACAGGTGGTTTTGTAATAACTATAATTTCAGAGCAGCCACTAACTATTCCATTTTCACATACTATTAAAACATCTGGACAGATAAATATTTACGAAATCTCTATGAGAATTGATAGAGATTTGGAGCAAGTGATTTCTCTGAGAAATGATTTAGTAAGATGTTTGAGAGAGCAGGTTAATGTTAGTGTCTGTGATACATATGTGGAGAGATTAGAGAGTATTTCGGAGATCCCTGTGGGAAATTCTAGTGCAATAGATTATGTTAATAGTGTCTATGAAACCATGGTAAATCGATCTATTTCAAATCTAATCTCTCAAATCCCTGGTGAATATTCTTATTCATACAATCTTATAACACCTACTCTCTCTACAGAGCTGTTTACAAAGATCCTATCAATTTTTCTATTAGGAATGGTATTTGTAACTATATACATAATCTACACATTTAAAACCTGGTTCCCTACAATCAATATCTTAAGCGGAGCTCTTATTGATTCATTCATTACTCTTGGAATTGTTAGTCTACTCGGATTTGATGTGGATTTAAGTATATTAGTTGGGTTATTGGTACTATTTGGATACAGTTTAGATACTAGTGTATTATTGGTTAGTAACTATTATCTCACTAGAAGAATCGATAGTATAGATGAGAGCATGAAAACTGGGATATCAATGATAATGAGTTCTCTATTGGTTTTTATAATCATCTTCCTTATAGGAATTATTCTAGGTATATCTTTCCTCAAGAATATCGGAGTAGTTCTGATAATTGGATTGATAGTTGATTTCTTCACATCATGGGGATATAATGCTTATCTAATCCAGAAATTCGGTGATAGATATGGTTAGATTGGATTATGGTTTTCTGGTGATTGGGCTTCTAATAATATTATTTGGATTGATCGATGCAAGAGTAACAAATCTGATATCAATATATTTAATTTTAGGAATTATACTATCCACTATAATTGCTAAAAACAATAAATTCAATTACTTCTTAGGATTGGGTGTTATCTCAATTTTATCTCTAGTAATATTTGGCATCAATCTGGGAATTGAGTTCAGAGGAGGTACTAGAGTTATTCTCCAAACAGAGAGTTTTCTATCAAACACAGAGATGTTGGATCTGGTGGATAGAATCAAATCAAGATTATCTGTCTTGGGATTAGAACAATTTGTAGTTAAGGGAATTGAAAATAGGATAATATACATAGAGAGCAGTACTCCTGATCTTGTTGATAGGATTAAGAATGTGATTACTAGAAGAGGAGAATACATAGGGATTGTTGATGGTGTTGTTGTAGTCAGAGGTGAGGATATTATTCCTAACAGTGTTCAAATAATATTGGATAAAGCTCAATTAGGAGGTGCTGATTGGGGTGTTCAGTTTGCACTAAATCCTAATGCAAATGCCAGATTCTTAGAATCGGTTAGAGGTAAGGCTAATAGACCTATCTATATGTTTCTTGATCCTCCTCGAAATATGTACATTCTACTGAATCGCTCCAAGCTTCAGGATCCAGCAGAAGCAATAGAGGTTCTCTCTTACTTGAATATTACTGTCCTATGGGATGATGAACCTATTGATATTAGTGATAACACAACAATTATATCAGATAGAGATCTTGGTCGTAAGAATCAAATTGTAGTGAATGAGTTTGATCTATACCCTGTATATAATTTTGGATCAATATCATCCTGGAAAGCTATAAATCTCATATCTGCTCCAAGATTATCTCCATCCATAACTGCAGGTGGTAATATTGTTGGTATGAGATATCTGATCAGTGGAACAGCAAGGGACAGACCTGCTATAGATGAAGCAAGGGAGATTGCATCGGTTCTAAGAGGGGGAGGTATTCCTTATAACTTAGAGATCATAGGTACTACAAATATCCCACCTGTATTTGGAGAGTTGTCTTTATCTTATTCAATAGCCGGATTGATATTAAGTGTGATATCCGTAGCTATATTCACAGCTATAAGATACAGAAATCTGATTATTGCAGGGATTATTGCAGCAATAACTATTCTAGAGATGACCATCCTTCTAGCTATTGTAGGAAGATTTACATTGGATCTAGCTGCTATAGTTGGGTTGATAGCTGCTGCAGGTGTGAGTATAGATGCACAGATTATTATAACTGATTTTAGATTGAGAAGGCTATTGAAGTTTGAAGAGGTTTACAGAATTATAAAGAATAATACTATCATAGCAATTGCCGTCATCTTCCCTCTATTGCTATTAGGAAATGTAGAAGTAGTAGGTTTTGCTATAGTTGCAATAATATCTTATATTATGGGTTATCTAATATCTAGAACAGTATACAATGAACTATTAGATAAATACGTATTCAAGAAATGAGTATTATTTGTTAGGATTGAATTTTTCTCTCTCAAACTTTCTCAAATTCTTTAATCTCTCTATAGCTCGGTTTAACTTTTCCTTAGTGAGTATTATCTTTTTCTTAGATCTCCCAGTGTACCTTCGTATCCTAGTTCTTTTAGGTTTGGTTGTATCGCCACTAACGAAGAGCAGCTCGGGATCGTATATGAAGAAATGTATGTTATCCGAAATTTTCTTCTTTTTCATAAATATTTATACAATAAATTATTTTAAATATTTAATCTATTGTTTGTAGTTCTATCGAAATTATTATCAGAATTAATATGTTGATCTGAAGCTTATCTCTGATAATAGAACTCATCTAATACGTTATTAAATATGGCGACGTTGTATAGCGTTTTAGAGCCCCAGGAGGGATTTGAACCCTCGACCTACCGCTTACAAGGCGGTCGCTCTACCAGGCTGAGCTACTGAGGCAACGATTCTTAAATAATATAAAAAGCTATTTAAAAGTATCATATCCATATAAAAAAGGGATAACTATGGATGATCTTGAAAATGTGAATAGATTAATCGCGCAGAAATTGAGAGAGCTTAATTTATTACCTAGAGGGCAGACACTCACAGGAGTAGTGGTAAGTAATAGAGCAAAGAATACTGTTACTATTCTCAGAGAGATCGTAAGAAAGATACCTAAATATAATAGATATATGAGAAGTAGAAGTAAAATACATGCGCATGTTCCTAGTGGTATAGAAGTGAATGTTGGGGATGTTGTAGAGGTTCAGGAGACTAGAAAGATAAGCAAAACTAAAAGCTGGGTAGTAACTAGGATATTGAAGAGGGGTGAGATTTATGAAAGCATTGAGAGCTAAGCCTGTTAAGGTATTAAGTGTGGGTAGCTATTTGAAATGCGATGATAATAGCGGAGCTAGAGAGTTGATGATAATAGGGGTTGTAGGGTACAAAGGAGTTAGATCGAGAGTACCAAAGGCAGGAGTAGGAGATATGGTGATATGTTCTGTAAAGAAAGGAGATCCAAAAATGGTTGGTACTAAGGTTAAAGCAGTAATAGTTAGGCAGAAAAAAGAATACAGGAGATACGCTGGATACAGAATCTCATTTGAGGATAATGCTGCTGTGGTAGTAAATGATGATGGAGTTCCTATTGGTACGGAAATCAAAGGAGTAGTGGCTAGAGAGGCTGTTGAGAGATATCCTAAGATAGCAGCAATCTCTCAAGGTGTTGTATAATATGCACAGATCGAAAGTTAGAAAGATGCTCTATAACGCTCCTATACATATTAGGAATAAGTTTCTGAACGTTCCTGTGGATAAGGCTCTTGTTGATAAATTTGGTAAAACTACAAGAGTTAGAATAGGAGATGTTGTTAGAATTATGAGAGGAGATTTTGCTAAGAAGGAAGGTAAGGTGGTAGAACTTAACACTAAGAGAGGAACAGTTTATATAGAAGGAGTGGTGAGGAAGAATGCTTCAGGTAAGGAGATATACATACCTATTCATGCATCTAAAATCATGCTTATAAAGAGGGGTGAGGATAATGGCAAATAGAGGACCTACTAAACACTTGAAGAGACTTGTTTTACCATCATATATAAAGATAAGGAGAAAGGATAAGAAATATTTATTAAAACCATCTCCAGGTCCACATCCAAAAGATGATAGCATTAGTCTTGGTGTGTTGCTAAGAGATTATATGGGCATAGCAGCTAATATGAGAGAAGTAAGATATATATTAAGAAATGGTAAGGTTAAGGTTGATGGGAGAATTGTAAAAGAGCCTAAATTCCCTATAGGTTTTCAGGATATAATCGATATTGATGGAGTTGGAAAGTATATTATAGATATAGACTCACACGGCTATTTTGTACCAAGAGATTATAATGGAAATTCTCAGATACTTAAAGTTATTAGAAAGACCAAGGTTAAAGGAGGAAAGCTCCAATACACTTTCCATAATGGTAGAACTCTACTATCAGAAGATTCTTCTATAAAGATTGGTGATTCTGTGGTGTATGATGTGAATAGCAAAAGTATATCAAAAATAATCTCTCAAGATCTAAATAGAGAATGTATAGTGCTAAGAGGAAAACACAGAGGTTTCAGAGGAAAGATAAAACAGGTCTTGAATATAGGTAAGAGAGTTGCAGATGTGGTTAATGAGAAAGGAGAGAGTGTAAGGACAGATTACAAATATCTATTCCTATTAGGGTGAGGAGAATGGGTAAGATCACAGATGTTAAGATTGATAAAGTTGTTTTGAATATAGGAGTTGGTCAGCCTGGAGAGCGACTTGATAATGCAAAGAAGCTGTTAGAAATTATTACTGGGAAGAAGGCAATCTATACCAAGGCAAAAGAGAGAAACCCTACATTTAAGATTAGGCCAGGATTAGAGATAGGTGTGAAAGTAACACTAAGAGGTAAGGATGCTGAAGAGATCTTAAGGAGAGCATTTGGAGCTCTGAAGAATACTATAAGAAAAAGTATGTTTGATAAGACAGGTAATCTATCTATTGGAATAAAAGAGTATATTGATTTCCCAGGAGTTAAATATATGCCTGAAATAGGAGTTATGGGATTTGATGTAGTGGTTAGATTAATCAAGCCTGGATATAGAGTGGCTAGAAGAAAACGAAAACCTGGGAGAGTTGGTAAGAGACAAAGAGTTACAATTGAAGAGGCTATTGATTTTATATCTAAGAAATTTGATGTTAAGGTGATATCATGAAAATAGATAATGCTAGAGGAAAAGGAGAGAGAAAGTGCAAGATATGCGGAACTACTAGAGGACTGATAAGAAAGTACGATATTTACATATGCAGAAGATGCTTCAGAGAGCATGCTGAAAAGCTTGGATTTAAGAAATATCATTGAGGGTGAGATGAGATGTCTGTAGATCCATTTGCAGAGGTTGTTAATCAGATCAAAACTTCTGCCAGAGTAGGAAAACGTGAAATTATTCTAAAGAGGAATAATAGATTGATCAGAAATGTCCTGAACGTTCTAAAAGAAGAGGGATATATACAGGGATTTGAGTTAATAGGGGATGGATACCTACAGATGCTCAAAGTCACCCTGATACCTGAAAGAATTAGAGAGTTTCAAGTAGTTAATCCTAGAGCTCCTGTTAAGTATTTAGAGATAATACAGAAAGAGATGCAATATTTACCTTCATATGTAGAGGGGATATTGATATTAACAACTCCCAAAGGAGTTATGAGTAATAGAAAGGCTAAGGAATTAAAAATTGGTGGTAGAATTATTGCGTATATATTCTGAGGTGATAACAGATGAGAGATATAAAAGTTGTAGTAGATAGTTCTGTTAGGGTTGAAGATAATAAGGTCATAATAGGGGATTACGAGTTAAAATTCAAGGGAGAGGGTTTAAGAATATGGATTGAAAATGGAGAGTTAATGGTGGAGGCAAAGAACAAAGCTATGATAAATACTGTAAAGAGGAAGGTGTTAAATCTACTCAAAGGCATCAAAGAACCTTATAGAATGGAATTGGTAGCAAGGTATCTCCACTTTCCTATAAAACTTGTATACAAGGACAATGTGCTAGAGATACAGAATTTTCTAGGTGAGAAAAATCCCAGATATGCAAAGATACCTAAAGGAGTAAAAGTAGAGATTAAAGGTCAGAATATCATTCTATCTTCTCCAGATAAAGAATTGTTAGGACAGGCTTATACTAATATAAAGAGGGCTGTGTTTATTAGAGAGAAGGATAGGAGAGTATTCCAAGATGGTATTTATAAGGTGATATTATGAAGAAGAAAAAGATTCCTGAATTTAAAAATATTGGACCTAGTGATGGTCATAGAATGAAGAGGAGAATAAAGGATAGCTGGAGAAAGCCTAGAGGTATTGATAATAAGAAACGAGTAAGGGCTAAGCAATACGGTAAATCCCCTAATATAGGATACAAAAATCCTGAAGAATTAAGAGGGATGCATCCTTCTGGATATTTTGAGATTTTAGTGGAGAGGATTGAACAGTTGAATGATTTGGATAGAAATAGATATGCAATTAGATTGAGCGGTAGATTGGGTAAGAAGAAAAAGCTCGAGATTCAGAAGAGAGCCCAGGAATTAGGAATTCACATATTAAATCCTGTTAAGGAGGTGAGTTCAAAATGAATATCACTACATTTAAGAGGCTTTTAGCGGATATCAAAGGTGTGGGGACTAATAGAATTAGGATTAAACCTGGTAGGGAGATTTTAGAGATTATTAAAACCAGTCTTGTGACTAGAAATGATGTTAGGCAGAGATGGAAAGAGGTTGCTGATATAGTACCTGAAAAGAAGTTGCTTAGAAAGAGAGAGAAGAGAAAGAGAGGACCGGGTAGTAGAAGAGGAGCTAAGTATTCTAGATTATCTAAAAAAAGAAGATGGATGATAAAAGTAAGAGCTCTTAGAAAGCAAGTAAAGATATTGAAAGAGGAAGGTAAAATTGATAATGCAACTAAGAAATTGTTGTACAGAAAGATCAAAGGTGGGGAGATCAAGAGCAAAAGATCTATGATGGAATTTCTATCTAGGTTGGGTGGTTTAAATGGCTAGGGCTACTGGACCTAAATATAGAGTTCACTTTAGGAGAAGAAGAGAGGGAAAAACTAATTATGCTAAGAGACTTAGATTACTCAAATCTGGTCTTCCCAGATTAGTTGTTAGAAAAACCAATACTAGAGTTATAGCAAGTATAGTAAGATTTGCAGAGAAGGGGGATATTACTGAGATTTATGTTGATGGGAAATATCTTAGAAAAATGGGTTGGAAAGGTAGTTTGAAGAGTATAGCTGCAGCATATTTGATCGGTTTAAAGATAGGTAAAGAAGCTGTTAGTAGAAACATACAGAAAGCTGTATTAGATATTGGATTGCATACACCTACTAAGAACAATTTCTCTTTCTTTGTTGCTTATGGTGCTAAAGAGGCAGGATTAGATGTGAAAGTACCTGAAGATTTAGATATGAGTAGAATTGAGAAATCGAAAACTTTTGACAAGAATGCATTTGAAAATATTAGAAAAATGATACTTGGTGATGTTAAATGATGGAAGATTGGGTACCTAAGACCGAGCTTGGTAAGGCAGTTAAAGCAGGAACATATAAAAATATAGATGAAGTGCTGGCTACAGGTAAACCTATATTAGAGCATGAGATTGTAGATTATTTATTACCAAATCTTAAATCTGAGATATTAGAAATTAGAGCTACTCAGAGAGTTACTGATTCCGGAAGGAAAACTGCATATAAAGTGTTAGCTGTAGTTGGAGATGAGAATGGACATGTTGGTTATGGAATTGGAAAATCTGCTGAGTTAGCAATTGCCAGAGATAAGGCTGTGAACAATGCTAAGAGAAATATAATATCTATTAAAAGAGGATGTGGATCTTGGGAGTGTAGATGTGAATTAGAACACTCTATTCCAAAGAAAGTATCCGCAAAAGTTAGTGCTACTTATGTAGAATTGTTACCCGCCCCTAGGGGTCTTGGTCTAGCAGCTAATGATAATCTAAAGGTGATCCTATCTCTAGCTGGGGTAAAAGATGTGTGGAGTAGTGTCAGAGGATCAAAATCTAACATCCAATCCCTAGTGGCTGCAACTTTCAAAGCTCTTAAACAATTATATTGAGGTGAATTGTTATGATAGCCATCATTAGAGTTAGAGGTAGATTTGGTCTGAAACCTAAAATCGCAGAAACTTTGAGATTGCTCAGATTGAACAAACCAAATCACTGTGTTGTATACAAGGACAGCGAATCTCTAAGAGGTATGTTAAAGGTAGTAGAGAATTATGTTGCTTATGGGGAGATTAATGAAATTACTCTTAGAGCTCTGATTAGTAAAAGAGGTGAGATAGGTAGTAAAAGTGTTGATAATGTTGATGAGGTTATTGAACACTTCAAGAACACTGGTAAATGGATTATAGATCCTGTATTTAGATTACACCCTCCAAGAGGAGGATGGAAATCTATAAAGGAGAGATACCCTAAAGGTGCTTTGGGTAAACGTGATGATATGGATGATCTGTTAAAGAGGATGATGTGATATGGTCAAAAGAGTGAAGAAAACTAAGAAGACTAAAAAACTAGGGCATAGGACGTTTGGTAGAGGTAATGTTAAGAACAGGAGAGGATCTGGTAATAGGGGTGGATTTGGTAAAGCAGGATTCTGGAAACATGAGAAAACTGCATGGTTAAAGGATAAGGAGAAATTCCTCAAACAGAGAAAAGGATTTGTATCCAAGCGGGAGAAGCTACCTTCGATAAATCTATACCATATTCAGAGAATGATAGAGAGGGGAGAAATAGAGAGAGAAGGGGATGTCTATAAATATAGATTTGAAGGAAAGTTACTAGGTACAGGTGAATTAGACTATCCTGTTGTTATAGAGGTTATATCTGCTTCCAATAGGGCAAGAGAGAAAGTTCAGAAAGCTGGTGGAAAAGTAGTTGAGATAGGTAAATGATAGAGACTCTAGCAAAATTCCATAAATACCTACCTGCCATAGCATCACCTAAATTGCCACCAAGTTTAGTGGATAAATTCAAATATACTGCTATCATCTTGTTTTTGTATTTTCTCATGTATCATACTTTTGTAATAGGTGTTAAGGGAATAGATACAAGTGTAAATATAATTTCTACTCTAACAGCATCTAGAATAGGAACACTGTTAACTCTAGGGATTGCACCTATGATAATAGCTAGCCTATTGTTACAGCTATTAGTTAAAGGAGGGGCTATACAATTTGATCTCTCTAATGCTAAGAACCAGAAAATCTTTCAGGAAGCTCAGGTTACATTCGCAATAATAATCGCAATCTTCCAAGGAATATTCTCAAGTGTTTCGATGGTTGGATTTGATGGATTCGGTCCATTTGTTGCTGATAGTTTCAGGGGAAATTCTATTGTGTTCTTGATAGTTCTGATTCAGATAGTTCTTGGAGCAGTAATAGTAATATATTTGGATCAGATATCTACTAAATATGGACTCACCTCAGGGATATCGCTATTCATAGCTGCTGGAGTTTCCTATTCGATATTATCTCTCCTAGGATACCTAATGCTGGATGAGTTCATAGGTATAATTCCAAATCTATTGTCTCAAGCAGGTATAGATAGATTGCAATTTATAATTATCCAATTTATACCTATCTTAACCACATTCCTGGCGATATATGTAATAGCTTATATTCAATCTTACAAGCTACCCATACCTATTAATATAGCTGGGCAGAGTAGAAAGATAGAATTGCCTTTTTTCTACCTAACTACAATTCCAGTAATATTCAGCTCTGCGCTTCTATTCATATTCTATCAATTAGGTGTATCGATGATAAGTGTACCTGGAGAGGGATTGTTAGTTGATATCGTAAGAATAATTGGAGGTGTTCTTTATATCTTGGGTCCTGTGGTTCATAGCTATAATATGTCTGAATATATAGCAATTCTATTTACAGCAAAAACACCTATATTAGGATTGCCAGAATATTTACACCTGATTATATATATCATAGCTATGGCATTGTTGAGTATGGTATTTGGAGTTATATGGGCTGAAACCACGGGTCAGGATGGAAAATCTGTTGCAAAACTACTATCAAACAATCCAAATATAAGCTTAGAGGGATACAGGAGAGATCCAAGACTCCTAGAGCGAAAAATTACTGAATATGTAGATGGTCTAATAAGATTGAGCTCATTTACTATAGGTTTAATAGCTGGAATAGGAGATGCACTTCTGGTTCTAGGAACGGCCACAGGAATACTTTTGATGATATCTATTTATGATAGAATGATCCCTCAGATAAAGGAATTCCTAAAGATATATTATCCACCACTGATTAGGATACTTGGTGAATGATATGATTATTGTGATTACGGGTTTGCCTGGAGCAGGTAAGACTACTACTATAAATGAGGTCATGAAGAGATTAGGTGATAAGATAGAGGTAATATCTTTTGGTACAGAGATGATGAGAATTGTGGAGAGTAAATATGGGATCAAACACAGAGATGAGATTAGGAAGAAACTAACCCCTTCTCAGATTGAAGAGGTTCAGATAGAAGTTGCTAGAAGAATTCAGGAAATAGCTAATACTACTAAAAAATTAATCCTTGTAGATACTCATGCAGCAATTAAAACTGAATTTGGATATATGCCTGGAATTCACGATGCAATGCTAAACAATATGGAAATTGCATCTTTTATCTATATAACTACTAAATACGAGGAGATATTGCTAAGGAGGGCGAAGGATAGTTCAAGATATAGAGATGAAGAAGACAAGGTTGAGATATCGTTGCATAATGAAATGAACCTAGCAGTTCTAAGCTCATGTTCTATCAAAACAGGTGCTCCGGTGAAGATAATTATAAATAGAGATGGTGAACTAGAAAGAGCTGTTGAGGATCTACAGGAATATCTGCTAAAATGGATTCACCAGAACTAGATCTCTGGATTATATTTGTATTAGCTCTTATTTACTCTTCGATTTCGGTATTTTTTATAGCTAGGCAAGATTTCTACAAGAAGTATCAGGAAAGTGGTAAGAGATATTGGGAAGAATATATAGGGTTTCTGAAAGATGGATTGAAAATGACTCCTGAACAGATTGAGGAACGTAAGAAATTGTTGAATTCGCTGTTGATGGAGCAATTTAAAAATATGCTAAAGATAAGTGTGGTATATTTGATAATGTTCTTAGGTGCAGCAAGTATAATCCAGTTCCTGATTGTAGAATCCCCAGCCAATCATCCATATGGGAGCATATGTATTGTTGATAATAAATATATATATGAGAACGGTGTTTATAAAGTTCCAGATTTATTCCATGATCAGATTGTTCAAGATATTAATCCAGAGAGCTATGTATGTCCTAGAGCAATTCTCTATCTACCTTTTCCTATACTAAATCTTCGATATGTGGTTGGTGAGATTAAGATATTTATATTTTTTGTCATAATTATATCAATAATCTTAGGTATATTAAAGAAAAGAATTATGAAGATGGGCCCTTAGATCAGTGGTAGATCGCTCCCTTGGCATGGGAGAGGCCGGGGGTTCGAATCCCCCAGGGTCCAATATCTATACATAAGACATATTATTTCTTATAACAAATCAATCCGGATAGAGCCCCAGGAGGGATTTGAACCCTCGACCTACCGCTTACGAGGCGGTCGCTCTACCAGGCTGAGCTACTGAGGCATAGATATCGATTCATTATAATATCTTATATTTTCCTTTAAAATCTCTAACAGAGTTTTTCTATAATTTTCCATAACCGAATCTATATCTCTATAAATTATTGGATTGTATCTCGAGCGTATTTCTAATATATTACCAATCTCCTCATCGTAATTTATCACTATACGCTTCAACCTACTATCATCTGAAATTATCTTACGTCGTGTTAAATCGATCGCAATTCTTGATGAACTATCCTTTTTTAACACATACATAAGATCCTCCAAGAATTCTAATATATTTTGTATAAAATATTCTATATAGATTACTCTATGGACTGCAACATTGTCCTCAAGAGCAATCTCCTTTATCTGCTTATTAAAATTCTCACGGATTGAATTTAATCTCTCTATAGCATCTCCGATTGGAATGCTCTTATCCTCCAGAGTTCTCTTTATCTCTGTATACGTATCTAGAAACAGTTTTTCTCTTGTGATACTATTATTTAATTTCTCTCTATTCATAGAAAGTCACTCCAAAGGAATTACCGCTTATGGGCTCAGCCTGACGCAAGAATCTCAGATTCAATTCTGCAGCTCTACTCTCCAGGTATTTATCCCCTATTTCTACGTATGGTACTTTTAAATTTTCATAGGCAGAACTGTAATATAGATTATTTCTGCTCAATACTAACTCCCCATTCAATAACGCCAATCTGAATATAACTCTGGCTACAGGTTTACTAAATTTTTTACTCTCTATTACTAGGACTTTACTATTAGGATCTGCTGCCAATCCAAATAGTTCTAGTCTTTTCTCGGGATGCCCGTCATATCTTAAACATGAATTACTATTATTTAATATCTCTTGTATCCTAAGGATCCTCTCAAAATCCCCTATTTCATATATCCGTATCCAAAATTGATCTATACTATCGATTATCTCTCTTATCCTACTATTCTGACGCTTTGTTACACTTTCTATAACATTCATCATATTATTCAAATAGTTTTTCATTTTCTGAATATCTTGAGGATTTGTAGGTTTAGTTAAGAGAATATTTCTAAAGTTATTCAAATTCTCCCTGTATTTTCTTCTCTGTTCTTCACTGATATTTGATCGATTCAGAAATAACTGATTATATGATTCTAGCTCAGAGATCACCCCTAAGTTAATCTGTTCGAATGCGTCCCAATAGAACATATAATTATCTTCCTTCTTATCATCTATCCAATCTTTAGGATTCTTCAATCTTAGATATAGTAGATTTTCTCTGTTTAAGAATCTATTATCGTATCTGAATAGGTGCCTATTCTCCGCCTTTTTATAGTCCCTAACGTAATCCTGCATTACATTAAAATTATCTATAACGTGCGTGTTATCCAGTTCTAATTGAACATCATTCTTTTGAGTTATAAATCCAAATATAACATCGACCATCTCAATATCTCTCCTATTAAGCTGCGTTCTAAGCTCTTCTAATATATCGTTTTCATCTCTAATAGTTCTGTTATATTCATTTAATCCATATAGTTTAGCTACATCTATAGCAAGAGCTAATAGTCTTGGAGGAATCTTATGGTTTTTGGTTAGAATACTATAAGAAATTGAGATATCTTTTGTAATAGTATGGAATAATTCTCTATTAAATGTGTTCTTTGAATAGTAATCACCTGTTATTTTTAATATCGATTCCACCATAGACATTTCCTGGTCAGATTTAATATGAGTTAATAGAGTTGCAACCAGAGATATATTGTGAGTAATCTCCATTAATCTAATCATATACATGATGGATTTAGAATTGTTCAGATTGAATTGACTTAAGTAATTATTAGATACTACGTATTCAATTAATTTCTCCTTGTCATAAGGATAGTCTTGTATTGCTCTATAGAAACTTATAACCTTTCTCAACCCTACTTTTGGGTTTGTGATTCCATAATTCAGCAATCTTATTAGTGCATAGTCTTCTGACTCCAATCCTAATTTTAAATAATCCTCTATAAATGTTTTAACCCAGCTCTCACCTACGCCGGATATAAAACCTAAATCCCTGAACATCAATCTGTAATGTAGTGTCGTGAGCTGAGATTTTATATCGCTATACAATCTACCAAATGTATATTTGGGTTTTATAGAGAGTTCTTCCTCTAGTGCTATATTGAGCATAGGTATAAATAGTTCGGGTATAGCTAGTCCGTATTTTATTCGCTCTGGCCAATCAAACAATCTCATTGTTCCATAACTCAATATCAATAATTTAAAGAATTCATATTCAGATTGCTTGAGTCGCAAATCTCCTTTAGAATATGTATCTAATATATGCCTGTAAACTCTTCTCATGTTCTCAGTTGGTAACACGGAGAAGGTCATCAATTCTCTTGAAGTATACTCTCTCTTTTTAATAGCATAGTTTTCTATAAAATTTGCTATGTATCTGTTGTTCAATAGTATTGGTGGAGCGTAATCAACCAGTGCTCTATACACCATCTCTCTCATAGTCTCACCTCTGAGATACGATTACAATAACTAGAGAGCAACATTCACTGATAATCTAAGTTGCTACCATTTTTGATAACATATATATCATATTAGTTATATCTGTTTGAATATTTTTAAAATGTTTTGTTTTAGAATAAATTAAGGGCCTGTAGCTCAGCTAGGTACGAGCGCTCGACTGATAATCGAGAGGTCGTGGGTTCAAATCCCACCAGGCCCATTGGTGGTGTGATATGGGTAAGATACCTGAGGCAAATGCAGAATTGTTGGCTATAAAGATATGTTTAGATTGCAAAACTAAAAACAATATAAACGCAACTAGATGCAGAAAATGTGGTGGAACTAGGTTTAGGAAGAAGGACTTAGCACCAAGAGTTAAGAAATAATTCTTGAAAATTTAGTAGTAAATATAAATAAAAAAAGATTGGTTGTTAGAATTAATATGGCTTCAAAGTTTTCAAATAAAGTTATTGAAGAAGCTTCAGAGAGAATAGTTAAAAAGTTAGAATATGTTATCTCCAAGGAGAATGAAGGTAGAATCTTAAAATCAGAGATTGATATTTCCAAAGATAGGGATATGATCAAAAGTATGTTTAGAGAGATACTCCAAAAATCTAAGGAGAATGCATATAGAGATTATTCAAGGTTGATCAGCAATGATCATAAAAAATTTGAAGATCTATATGATGATTTAATGAAAAAGTTGTTCATAAATAGTGATGATTATCTAAGACCTAATATAAGGATAGGACATGATCTTATGATATTCAACCTCACATATGTATTCCAACTCTATCTAGCAAAATTAGAGAAAAATCTCCCAGAGTATTTGATAAAAATTATGGAATTATTAAAGATGATTAATAATGTAAACTCTTATATGTATTCAATTATATCTGCATATGCTTCTAGGCTGGATGAAAGGAAATTAGATAAAATAAATATATTCAATAGTGAGGAAATTGTTGTTCTGTCTTTTTCTATGAACTTTAACAAAAAATATTTAGAACTAGTTACTCCTGGTCTCTTTCAGACCGAAACCATCAACAATAAATATCTAGAAGAGAACGCCAAACATATAAATCTCACAAAACTAAATAATGATTCTGTAATAAGTTTATCAACCGCCACCTATGATTTTCTGATCAAACTAGCAAAACAGATCAAAAGACTAGAGAATCTAGATTTAAATCAGAATACCATTACTTATAAGAATAAACAACTAAAACCTCTATTAGCTCTTGTAAGACATCTTGCAGGACTTGGTGATATGGCTATTCGCATCAAAAAATTAGATGATGTAACTAGTCAAGGCATTCTGTATATGAACTTCATTGGATTAGATAATCCTCATTCAGATAACATTACAGCATAATCTTTTAAATAGAAATATAAAAATATAATGTATGTTAAAGAGTGATGGGGCATTTAAGGAGGATCTGAAAAAAGTGTTAGATGGGATATCTAATAGGATTGGAGAATTTAATATTGATAAAAATGTTGTCAATATCTCTAACTCTATATTGATACTTAATAAACATAAGAAAGAGGTTTTGGACCGAATTAGAAAGCTATTGGAGGAGAATCGTGATAGATATAGGGACTTTTTGGACAGATTGACTAAGAGCAATATTCAGGAAATGCATGAGACTAATACAGGGGAAATATATGTGATAAATATCCCTTTAGATGAGATGATAAAAAGAAGTATATATCGAGAAGCACTTTACGATAATGTACGTTCGCAGAACCTCCAGGAATTGAATTATGAAATCTACAGACATTTATTATTAGATCTGCGTATCATACTAAGCTATACTAATTTTCTAATAGACGTTTTTGCCAACAGAGTTAGAGATGGGAACCTTAAAGACGGATTTGGTAAAAAAGAGGGACATATTCAAACGATCAATTTTCTACTAGGCTTTCTATCGCAAGAATTCCCAAAAATGGACGAGGAGCAGAGAAATCTATTTAGAGAATATCGAAAATTAATAGAAAACAATCTAAAAACTCTTGAAAACCCAGAGTATATTAAGGTTATCAGTAACTATACAGAATTGCAAAATACAAAATCCAGACTTGATGCAGAGATAGAAATAATGATGAAGGTTGAGCCTAAATTCATACCTACGCTCAAAGCTTAGATTTTTTAAAGTATTATATTATTAGTTAATTAAGCCCCGTCGTCTAGTGGTCCAGGACACCGGGCTTTGGACCCGGAGACCCAGGTTCGAATCCTGGCGGGGCTATGCACATATTGTTTTAAAAAGCTTCTATAGATATATAATGAAAATCGATAGGTGGTGGGGTAATGACTGATATTAGAAAACCTAGAAGAGGGTCTTTGGCTGTAAGACCAAGGAAGAGGGCAAAGCGCTTGATTTACAAGCTCAAACATATGAAAGTACCTGATAAATACACCTTATCTGGTTTTATTGGATACAAAGTAGGTATGGTTTCACTCAGTTTCAAGAAAACGGTTGATAAGATCGTTCAGACAGAAGTAGTAGCTGGAACTGTAATTGAGGTCCCTCCAATATTAGTGTATGGGATTAGGTATTACTTAAGTGATGGTAAGGTTGTAGATGAGATAAGTGCTGACGAGAATATAAAGAAATTGCTAGGTATGAAAAGAACTCCTAAGTCTGTGAATATTGATCCAAAAACCGTAAAATACGTGAGATTATTAGTTTTATCAGATCCTACTGCTACTGGAGGAGTGGAGGTAAATCATATATTCAGAGCAGAGTTGGATATTGTAATGCCCAGAGATTCTGTAGAAGAACAGATAAAACTAGCTAGAAATTATTTGGGAAAGAGTGTGAGATTTGCAGATGTATTTAAAGTAGGAGATATGGTTAATGTTGGAGCTGTAACCAAAGGTAAAGGTTGGCAAGGTGAGATCAAAAGATTTGGAGTTGCTAAACAGAGGAGAAAAGCTACTGGAAAAGTTAGACATGTTGGTACTCTAGGTCCTTGGCATCCTCATTACGTGATGTATTATGTTCCAAGAGCAGGTCAGACAGGTTTTCATAACAGATTAGAATTGAACAAAACTATTATGGTAATTTCCTCTTCTGATCTGAATATAAAATTTGATCACTACGGATTTGTAAAATCTGATTATGTAATAGTTAAGGGCAGTGTTCCTGGAACTGTTAAGAGACCTGTGATGTTAGGAATATCTAGACGGGGAATGTCAGAGGGAGCTGGGGTTAAAGAGGAACTCAAAGATATTAAGGTGATACTATGAAAATTGAGATTCTGAACCTTGATGGACAAGTTGTTGATTATCTGGATCTACCAGAACTTAGATATATAAGATCCGATCTTATTAGAAGAGCAGTACTCAGTGAAGAGAGCTATATGTATCAGCCTAAAGGTAATTATAGATGGGCGGGTATGGATACTTCAGCTAGGTTTGTAGGTAGAGAAGGTATATATGGTTCTTTGAAAGATCAAGGTCAGGCTAGATTACCCAGAGAACTTTTAGGTGGAGGTAGATATGGTAGGGTTAGAATAGTTCCTCAGTCAGTTAAAGGACGAAGAGCCCACCCTCCAAAACCTGAGAAAATATTGATAGAAAAGATAAACAACAAGGAGAAGAAACTGGCTATGTTGAATGCAATAATTGGGGCTAAGCTGTTTGTTGTTAGAGATTTGGATAGTGTGAGTAAAGTTAAAGATGGGAAAAGAGTTATAGAGAAACTCATAGGGGAAATAGATGCGGACAGAAAGAGGATAACTGGAGTTAGAAGAAAGAGAAAAACCAGAGCATACAAGGTACCGGTAAGAGTGACTGTTGTTACTGAAAACAATACCAAAGGTTTTAATAACATTCCTGGCGTTAGATGTAAAACTGTGAAAAATCTTATGGTTAGAGATATTGCCCCTGGTGGAGAGATAAAGAATAGGAAACTTATAATATCTGAGAATGCTATGAGAGAGCTGCTATCTAAACTAATTGATATTTAGGTGATACTATGATAATTGCTATTCTAAGAACTGAGAAAGCTATGAATGATTTAATGAATAATAAATTGTATTTCATCGTAGATCTTAAGGCTACAAAGCCTCAGATCAGAGAGTTTGTCGAGAAGAACTTCAATGTAAAAGTAGAATCTGTGAGAACTCATATAAATATGAGAGGTGAGAAAATAGCAATAGTGAAGTTAGCAAAGGATTATAATGCTAATGAAATATTGGATAAAATCACTATTGGGTGAGTTGTATGGGTAAGAGATTAAAACAGCAGGTTAGAGGTAAGGGAACTGGAAGATACAGAGTTCCGGATACAATCACAAAATATAAAGTAGAACTACCTAAATCAGAGAAGGCTTATATAGGAAAGGTGGTAGACATCATAGATGATCCAGTTAGAACCGCTGTGATCGCAAAGATAGAATACGAAGGAGGAATATTCTATGTGCCTGCAGCAGAAGGTATATATGTAGGTAGGGAAATAGAGATAAACGGTCAAACTCCAAAGTTAGGTAATATACTTAAGTTAGAGAACATTCCAGACGGATACTATATTTATATGATTGAGAGAAGAAAGTTAGATGGAGGGAAGTACATAAGATCTGCTGGAGGATATGCAATAGTCCTATCTAGAGATGAGAAAGGTGTTTATGTAAAGATGCCTAGTAGGAAAGTTATATTGTTCCCCAAGGATGCTAGGGCAATTGTAGGAGTAGTGTCTGGAGGGGGATACCTAGACAAACCATTGGTTAAAGCTGGAAATGCATATTACAGATTTAGGAAATTGCATAGAATATGGCCTAGAAATAGAGGAGTTAAGATGTCTCCTTATGACCATCCTCATGGAGGTAAGCAACACCACGAGGGTAAAGCAACCACTGTATCAAGAAATGCCGCTCCTGGACAGAAAGTAGGTCATATAGCTGCTAGATCTACTGGTAGGAAGAAGTCTAAATCATGATACTGAGGTGAGAATATGTATAGTTATCAACCTAATCTTAGAAAAGGATATTCTGAAGATGAGTTGAAAAAACTCGATATAGAATCCACTATGAAATTGGTTAAGAGTAGAGCTAGAAGAGCTATAAAGAGAGCTCTGGAAGGGAAATCTATAGAATTTAGAAAATTAATTCTTAAAGTTAGAAAACTTAAGGAGAAAAACTCTAAGAAATTGCAAGAGGGAATTAAGACTCATTGTAGAGAGGCAGTCATTTTGCCAGAATGGATAGGTCTGAAATTCTTAGTTTATAATGGTAAGGAATGGAAACCTGTAGAGATTACAATGGAAAAAGTAGGACATAGATTGGGAGAATTTGCATTTACAACTAAATTTGAGAAACACGCTGGTCCAGGTATTGGAGCTACTAGAGGTAGTAAGTTTATAGCTATGAAGTGATGCTTATGAAAATCGCAAGAGCATCTATTGAAGGTGTAGATGCATCATACAAGGATTTAGTGGAAATAGCAAATTTTATTAGATACAAAACATTAGTTCAGGCTAGAGAGTTACTTGAACAGGTAATAAGAGGAGAGAGATATGTTCCATATCGTAGGTACAATAAGAAAATGGGGCATAGGAAACACGGGGAAAAGGGGAGGTACCCAAAGAAAGAGGCTAAGATAATGCTGAAGCTTCTGAACTCATGTGCTGCAAATGCTAGACAGGCTGGAATGGATGAGAACAATCTTAAGATCATACATGTAGCTGCTAATAAGAAAGCAATTTATTACAGAATTCAACCTAAAGGTAAACCTTTCAGACAGAGATATGTTTTGTCACGAGCTGAGATTATATTGGGTGAGATAGATGCTAAAGGAGCAAAGGATTAAATTCATCAATAACAGGATCTCGGAGATAATTATTGCAGAGGAACTCAAACGCATGCTAAAGAATATAGGTGTAGTAGTTATCAATCTTAGAATTCAGAAGCTACCTATGGAAACCAAGATAAGCTTAGAATACTTCCCTATGAGTAAGGAATATGCTAACAGAAATGATCTGATTCAGAAAATCAGAGAGTTTGTAATTAATACATTCAGAATTCAGAGTATAAACGTAGAAGTTAGTAGAACCAGAAATTATATCATGGAACCTGCTGTAATAGCTACTTTTATAGAGGAAGCTTTACAAACAAACAAACCAATCAGAAATATAATATATCGATATCTCTACAAAATCAAAGAAGCAGGAGCTATAGGAGGGGAGATATACGTTAAAGGTAAGTTAGGTGCTAGAGGAGCTAAGGCAAGAAAGATTAAAGCCTCTTTTGGGTTTATTCCTAAGGCAGGAGATTTGAGAAAATATGTTAAAATGATAAATTATCAAGCAGTAACCAAAGCAGGAGTGGTAGGAGTGGAGGTTATGATAACTCCTCCAGAAGTGGAGCCATATTTGAAACCTCAGCAAAAAGAGAAAGTCAAGAGAGAGATAGAGATCAAGCCAGATGAGGATATCGATGAATCATCTGAAGAATAGATTTTTAAAATGTTTTTCCTATAAATAAATCAATATGAAACCTAAAGAACTAAGAGAGATGAGTAATGATGAATTGCTCGCTTTGGAGAGAAATCTGCGATTGTTACTTCTTAAAACAGATAAGATTAAGAGAAGGCCAATACGAAGAGAGATCGCTAGAGTTCTAACCATTCTAGGTGAAAGGGGAATAAAAATTGGCTAGGATCAATATCCCTGGATTTGATGATGAGATTGATTTTGAGAAAGAGGATATCTCAGTAAGAATTAAAATATACACAGAAACTTCAAAATTCAACAAATTAGTTACTGTAATTGCTGGAGTGGGTAAGAAAAACTTAGAGGAAGTAGCAAAGTTTCTGAAGAAAAAATTGGCATGTGGTGGTACTATCAGAGATGATGGGGCAATAGTGTTGCAGGGAGATCATAAAAAGAGAGTACCTGGATTGCTGAAAGAATTTGGTTACAAAGAGGAACAGTTTGAATTATTGTAACTTATAAACATACAAAGATCCGTTCTGATAAATAAGTTTGTAATTACTATCTATTTTAATTCTCTCATAGTTCCTATAATCAATTATGTAAACTCTAAATGTTTTGATATAGAATTCTCTTATAGCAGGGTCTAACCAACCATCTGCGGTTATATACAAAATTCTATTTGCATCTAATTCAGATTTACATTCTAAACAGATCAGGGGATCTCTTATGTATTGTCTGTATTCGTATCTAGATAAGTGTTTTATATTGGGTATTGTCGAACTGAATTCTGATGCGAAGAATCTGTTCAGATCAATAACTATGTATTTTACTCTGTATTTGTTCAATAACTCCTGTGCTAGACTGCGATTTGATGAATATAAAATAATAGCAGCATCTAAATCTCTATTTGAGAAATTAAGAAATGGTAAGTGGAATGATTGAGCCCATCTAGTTGCTACAACATTGTTTCCTGTGTATGCATTTAGAGCAAAAGCAATAGGTTTATTACTGAGTATTACACCTGGATCCTCAGATATTATCCTAATCGCTTCTGCGTATTCTGGAAAGAGATCTGTTAGGGTTAGGCTGTATTTCTTCAAATTTGTAAAGCTGCTTGTATAAGATTCATATGTAAGATGGAGCTGTGCTAAGATGAACAACACTAATAACATACCATATTCGGATTTTCTGTATGGTATTGACAGTAAAATTAGGGGAGTTAATACGAGTGAAGTTGTGTATGTAGGTACAGTATTGAATAGGAACAGATCTAGAATGGGTGATATTAATATTAGAACGGATGTGAGGATTATGTAATGATCAAATTCGTACAATTTCCTATCCTTGTATAAGCTATATAAATACGCCAAGATAACCCATATCTTCGACATCATCGATTCCGGAATGTATTTTGTGTATAGGAACAACATGCCCTCAGAATTGGAATATACTGGAAAATCCAATCTGTTTCTAGGAAAGTATTCGTTGAACATATCTAGTCTGTATATCATATACAAACCTAGAGGTAATAAGAATAGGATTGGTATTACATCTTTGAATATATTATTTAATTTCTCCTGATCCATTAATCTACGGATGATATCGTATGAAATAAATATCAATACATATAGTAATAGTAGAAAGTGGGATATTGTTGATAGTAGAATGGCTAAAGCGTAATTACGTTTTAATATCAAATACAATACTATTGGACTAACAATAGATATGGTGAAGTCAGTATATTTTAATATTACTGGGGTTAGAGATGATGCAACTATAAATACTAACATAGCCACTCCGTAAGATCCTCCTAATCTCAAACTGATGTAGTACCATATGATAGTTGAATATATTAAAATAGAAGATAGCAATTTCATAGCTGAAATGCCATCGATATTCATCAATCTCATTGTGATTACAACTAACCAAGAGTAGAGTGGGTTATAGGAGAACAATTTTCCCTCGTAATATTGGTTTCCAAAAATATCTAGAGTCCTGTTTACATAATTTATCTGCCCCAACTGAGCATAGTAATCCCCACCGAATACTGGTGAGGGGAGCTCCTTGAAAGATAGGAGAAATTGATATGAACTAGAGGAAAGAATAGAAGCTATTACAAATACAATCCCTGTAAATAATCCTGGGATAAGATTGGATGACTTATAAGAATATATTCCAAGAATAACAATTGAGATAATGATACTTGGATTCAAATACAATATATCATAAATATTGGTTGGATTGAGGTATAATAAACCTAACGTATTGATGATTATAGATATTACTCCAATCTTCTCCAGATCTGTCCATCGAAGTATTCTATCCATTTCTGATGGATCACCATTAATATACGATTGGGTTCTTTAGCACATGTTGGTGAATCACACACTATGTATTTTCCACCTAGATCACCAAGAGTTATTCCTGTAAGAGGATCTATCACATATCCCCAGGTGAGATTCTGATACGATTGGACTGGGATAGATGATATTGCAACACCACAATGTCCTGATTTTTCTGTATTAAAACATACCACTACAAAATCATACTCACTAACTTTTGCAAATAGCTGAGGGGTATATCCTCTTAAAATCACATCTCGATATACTATATAATTATAATATGGGGTATCTAGAATGCTCACTGGTCTTGTTCCCTCTAGATACATATTTGGATTCAGTGATCGCAATAATTCTCTCAACATCAATGCATGCTGTTTACAATCTCCATATCCTTGCTCAATAAATTTTTTCAAGGTATGAAACTCTGATATCCTATTATTATAACCGTATTCCATTCTGGTAACATAGACTGCACATGGTATCTTTAGATTAAAGCCGTCACTACATTCTCTCAGAATTTTAGATCTAAGATAGGGGTCAGGATATTCTGAGTTCTCTCTAAACCATTGTGTGAGATTTTTAAATATTAACCACTCTTCCTGCTTACTGTGATTTGCTATGATTTCATCTATCATCTTCAGAGTAGAATTCATCTGCAAGCTCAAGTTGTTATATTTTTGAAGTAGCTCCTGATATTCCATTTCCAATTTCTCCTTCTCATTACTTAACTCTGAATACTGATTAGAGAGGTTTTTAATTATCTCTGATGCTATAATATTTTGAGATTTTTCCTGTGCTAATTTATCATGAAGTGAATTTATAGTTATGTAAAGTTCTGTTATTGTAGTATTATATTCCTCTCTGATTGAGTTGATAGTTGTTAAGTGTAAATAAACAACAGATATAATCGCAGATATCAATATTGCTATGATTAAGTATATTGACTGATAGTTCATGTATTTATAATAAAAACATTTTTATAAAATATCCATGGATCTTATCGTTGATCTTCATATACATGGTAAATATTCTAGAGCTACCTCATCTAAGCTTGAACCATATATTCTAGCTAGAACAGCAGAGCGTAAAGGTATAAATGTGCTTGGAACCGGTGATTTCACCCATCCTAAGTGGTTGGAGATGTTCACAGGTTTGGAGCAAGAAGATGGTCTGTTAACCATGGGGGATATTAAATTTATGCTAAGTGTAGAGGTGAATAATGTTTTTGAATATAATTCTAGAACTCTTACTATTCATAATGTTATATTAACTGATTCTATAGATTCTGCAAAACAAATTGCAGATGCTCTATCAAAATATGGTGATATTGAAGCTGATGGTAGGCCTACTCTTAATCTATCTATGCTAGAAATGATGGATCTATTAAAGAGCTTAAATCCAAAGACGGAAGTATTCGCTGCACACATATGGACTCCTTGGTTTTCTATATTGGGAGCTAGGAATGGATTGAATAGCATTTATGAAGTTATAGATCGAAGACTATTGGCAGTAGAGACAGGTTTGAGCGCAGACCCGGAGATGACTTGGAATACTCATGCTGGCGATTTTCCAATAATATCCAACTCTGATGCACATAGTCCTGATAATCTGGGAAGAGAGGCCACTGTTATAGATGTGGAGAGGATCACATACGATGAAATTATATCATCTATAAAGAACAGAAAGATAATTAAAACATATGAATTCTATCCTCAGGAGGGTAAGTACTACTATGATGGTCATAGAAACTGTGGGATCTCTTTACATCCGGAGGAGAGCATTCAGAATATGAATATATGTAGAAAATGTGGAAAGAGATTGACTATAGGGGTTCTTCATAGATGTATGGAATTACGAGATAGTAATCCTAGACCTAGGCAGAAGTTTATCTATATAATACCGATTAGAAAAGTGGTATCTTATGCAACCGGTTTGAATGAGAATAGCAAACGTGTAGATGATTATGTAAATAAACTGATATCTATATATGGAAATGAACTTAGTATATATGAGAATATTACTAGAGAGGATATGGCTGAATATGGTGAAATTGGTGAGAGAATATATAGAATAATAAAAGGAGATATAGAATGGCAACCAGGCTACGATGGAGTATATGGAACTTTTAAATTGAGAGATCGAAAGGGATTATTTGAACAGCTAAAGCACTGATATACATCTCTGCTGAAGTGGGGATTCTGTTTCTATAGAATCTAGAGATCAATAAAATTAAGAGTATATACAATATCGCAAATATGATTATATCTGAAATTGAATTCAGTATAATTATAGAATTGGCTAGATGGATATAATCATCATAATCAATAAACCTGTTTCTTTTCAGATACATAGAAATCTCAAATACTAGAGCTGTAATCAAAAATGTAATAACCCATATTTCATATTTACCCAATTCTAACAACAATGCCCCTGTGATCAATAGTGCCAGTATATGATTGGATTTTACATATTTAAGGTCATAATATATTAGGATTGCAATTAGGATCAGAGCTATCATTTACTCTTCTTGTATATCCCTCTATATTCTCCCAGTAATTTAGTGTTCTTTATAAATACAATCTGTCCTATTCTTGCATTCTCATATATCTCAACACCATTTGGATTGATAACATGCATTAGAACTTCAGCGTATCCTTCAAATCCAGGATCAAACAGACCTGCATATATAGCCACCCCATTTCTCAGTAGTGTGGTTCTGGGAAATAGAATACCTATAGTTTTCCTATCAAGTTTGAAATACTCATTTAGCTTGATCTTGTACACTCCTGGAGCTATATGTTCTTTCCCTTCTATTTCAATAGGAATTGTTTTTGCCAGTCTTCGATTTTTATTATCCAAATCCAAGCTGCCATAACCTACAAAATAATGGATTTCTTTAAGAGTTACATCGATTCCAGCCTGTTGAATCTGCAGATCTTTGCTCAAATATTCATATACTATCTTATCTATAGCCTGTTCCGGGGGAATTATCATAAGTTATGATTTAAGCTTAGGTTTTAAAAATTAATGAATATATTAGAACATAATGGTGGTATCTATGCCTAACCCTAAGAAGCCCGAAGATGAGAAAAGACCAGACGAACGAAGACCTCATGAGGATGAGAAGAGAAGACCTAAGAGAGATGAGGATGAGGAGGAAGATTGGGAAGAGGAGGAGGATGACGAGGATTGGGATGAGGATTGGGATGAGTGGGAAGAGGAGGAGGATTGGGAAGAGGAGGAAGAGGAATAGATGAGATTTTATTTTTCGTATTATTATGAATTCTTAACTCATGGATTATTGCTATCGTTTTTAGGTCTAATTTTACTGATGCTACCGGAGATCATCACAGGTCTCCGACTCAATCTTCCATTCGATTTTCTGTATTTTGAACAGAATTTTATCTTCCTGAGGACGGTTGGGATAGTTCTAATAATTTTTGCAATGATATTTAGCTATTTAAAATTCAAATTCAGCTTCTTGGATCTAGCTGATGATTATCTGTATTATGAAGAAGGAATTGTGGCAAAAGTTAGGAAAAAAATTCCATACAAGAGCATTACAGATATTCAACTGAAAAGATCTGTGTTGGATAGTATTATTGGATGGGATACAATTTATATAAATACTGCAGGCCAGGCTACTTATGAACTGATAATCAAAGGAGTATCAATAGAGCATGGCGATATGATACTAGAGATTCTTAAGAAAAAAACTACATCTAATAAATGAGAATAGCTATAACAGGAGTACCAGGAACTGGTAAAACTACACTTGCAAAGATATTATCTTCTAGATTTGGATATGATTATATAGATGTTGCAAAGATTGTAAGGGAATATCGTCTGGGAA
Organism: Candidatus Anstonellales archaeon; assembly: GCA_038740615.1. Lineage (GTDB taxonomy): Archaea > Micrarchaeota > Micrarchaeia > Anstonellales > J096 > JAADEL01. The sequence continues at coordinate 29,173 of JAVYLQ010000002.1, forward strand.
CAAGTGTAGATATTGATAAATTACAAACTATACTTGAACAGATCCTTGGATCGAGAAATAATTATGTGATAGAGAGTCATCTGTTAGCTGAATTGGATATGGATTTTGATATCACAATAATCACAAGGGCTTCATACAGAGCTCTATTAAGACGCTATGCAAGAAGACGATACAGTAAGAGGAAGATATGGGAGAATATAGCTGCTGAACTTTTGGATTATTTTCCAATAAAACTAGAGAATAAGAGATTTATACAGATCGATACAACTGGTCTATCCACAAGAGAATTAGAAAGAAAAGCTATTAGATATATTCAGCTGGGAATTAGTGATGATGTAGACTGGAGCAATGATTTGTTTAGATTAGTGATTCGAGGAAAAATATAGTTTTTAAAAGATATCCGATTTATTAATAAAGCGTGATTTGTGATGCAGAACAATAAAGAGGAGCTAGAGAGACTAATGAGAGAACGAAAAGAGCTATTACATTATCTAAGAGAGGTGGAGGAGAATCTTCTGTATCTGAGCAAGGAGAAAGAATATTTACAACCTAGCGTTGATAAGTTCCATGAGTTAAAATTATTTGATTTGAAGAAGAAGCAGAAGAGGATTGAATATATGCTGATTACTCAATCGAAAAATGCTAAGAATGAAAAGAAATATTTGGATAAATTGATAGATATTGAAAGGAAATTGAAGGAGTATTCTCCTCTATTTGAAGCACATGCTAGATATAATATAGTAACCAAACAAATTGAGACATTGGCTAAACAGAGAGATGAGATCAAACAGAAACTTCAAGAGATGGATAATAAAATTAAGGAGCAGGTGGATAGATTTAGATCCAGTATGAGAAGGAGAGTGAGGAACAAGGAGGATAGGGAGGGAAATAACGACATATCAGATGATGAGCCGAATCAGGAGTTAGGAAAGGATTATATTTCATTAGAAGAATTACTAGGGGATAAGTTTAAATAAATTTGTTGTTATGTTATATTAAGAGGTGAATTGGATGGATAGTAGTTCTATTAATCAGTTAAATCTGAGCGTAGAGCGCATTCTAGCGTATATAGTGGATGTTGTAGTTATGTATGTAATACTTTTTATTATAAGTATTGCTATAGGAATAGTATTGGTAATATTCGTTAGTCTGCTAATATTCATTCCAGTGCTCTCGGGTATTATATCATCACTAGGTCTGCTCATTCAATTGCTACTAGGAGTAGGATTCCCTATTTTATATTTCTACTTCACAGAGAACAAATACAAGCATACAGTAGGTCATAAATTATTTGGGTTGAAGGTAGAGGGAACAGAATCTGCTTCTAGAGAGGCAAAGATCAAGAGAGCAGTTCTTAAACATCCTCTCCTTATGATATTCGTATTTCTAATAGGATTACTGAATGGAGGTAAATTCTATCATGAGACTCTGACAGGTATTCGAACTGTGAAGGGGTGATTTTAAATCACTCTTCTGTTAAACATTTGATCTCTATTTTTTAAATATATCTTTTCATAAAGTTGACTATGCGAAGAGTTGCTGTTATTGGAATAGGGATTACAAAATTTGGTGAACATTGGGATAAAGGTTTGCGAGAATTAGCTCTGGAAGCTGGTATAAAAGCTATTACTGATGCTGGATTGGAAGGGGAGAAAATAGATGCAGGATATTTGGGAAACATGGCTGCTGGTAGTTTTGCGCTTCAGGAACATCTAGGGGCTTTATTAGCTGATCAATTAGGTCTTAATCCAATTCCTGTTACAAAAGTTGAAGCAGCATGTGCGTCAGGAGCAGTTGCATTCAGGCAAGCCTATCTATCAGTGGCCTCCGGAGCACATGATATTGTTGTTGCAGGAGGGGTAGAGAAGATGACAGACTTGGATACAGAGACAGTTACTAAGATACTAGCTGCTGCTGGAGATCAGGAGTGGGAAGCATTTCAAGGAGCAACATTCCCAGCTCTATACGCTCTAATGATGAGGGCCTATATGTTAAAATATGGGGCTAAGGAGGAAGATTTTGCATATGTGGCTGTAAAAAACCATAAGCATGCTAAGAATGTGGAATATGCACAATTCAGGAATGAGATTACCGTTGAGCAGGTTATGGAATCTAAGTATGTCGCCGAACCAATAAAAGTTCTAGATTCATCACCTATCACAGATGGTGCAGCAGCAGTGATATTAGCTCCTCTGGATATAGCCTATTCATATACCTCAGAACCCATAGAGGTATTAGCTAGTGCACAGGCTTCAGATACTATAGCACTACATGATCGTGAAGATATAACTTTCCTTAAAGCTACTTCAATAGCCTCTCAGAAAGCCTATGCTCAGGCAAATATATCTCCTTCTCAAATAGACATAGCTGAAGTACATGATGCATTTACTATAGGTGAGGTACTTGCTCTAGAAGCATTGGGTATATTCGAAAGAGGTACAGCATACAGGGCAGCTAGAGAAGGATTGACTACTTATGGAGGAGAGATAGTCGTGAATCCTAGCGGAGGCCTAAAGGCTGCTGGTCATCCAGTTGGAGCTACAGGTATAAAACAGATCTATGAAATAGTACTACAATTGAGAGGTAAGGCGGGGGCAAGACAGGTAAAGAACGCTAGTTACGGATTGGCAAATAATGTAGGAGGTAGTGGAGCCACATCAGTCGTTCATATATTTGGCAAGGTATATTAGATTTAAAAACATAACTATGAACAATAATAACATGAATAAGTTCATAAAGGCTAGAATAATTGGGGCCAGAGCTTTGCAATTATCCTGTGGTGCTGAATCTGAACTCAAGAACAAGGTAAGAGATAGTGTTGAATTGAGCTATTTAGAGTTTTCCAAATCAAAAATCCCATTGGAGGTGAGAAATAGATGAATCCAATGATATTTATTTTAAGTCTTCTAGTATTGTTATCTGGATGTATTGATCTGGGGAGTGGATCCGGAAATACAAAACAGTGTAGTGCTGACAGCGATTGTAAACCATATCAAACCTGCTCTGGTGGGAGTTGTGTATTGAAGGCTGGTGCATGCGAATCTGATAGAGATTGTGATTTCTACCAGGTATGTGATAGGAGAAACAATCAGTGTATTGTTAAAGAAGGGTTCTGTGTTGATAATAATCAATGTAAGCTCCACCAATTCTGCAATCTTACCACAAAGAAATGTGATTTAAGACCTGGTTTCTGTGAGAAGAATAGTGATTGTGAGAGTTGGCAAACTTGTGATACCAAGACTTTTAGATGTGTAGCAAGAGCAGGATATTGTGTGGATGATAAAGATTGTCAATCTTGGGAGAGATGCGGATTGATGAATAGATGTGAACCTCTGCCTGGCAGATGTAATTTAGATGGGGATTGTAAATCCTATGAAAAATGTGATAAGAGATCTAATAGGTGTGTGCCTAAAGAAGGATTCTGCAATGTGGATGGAGATTGTAAGAATTGGGAGTATTGTAATAATAATAAATGTGTAGTATTGCCTGGCAGATGTAATTCAAATTCAGATTGTGCCCAGTGGGAAACTTGTAATATGAGAAGGAATACGTGTGAGTTGGCTCCAGGTAGATGTGTATCTAACTCCGATTGTCAATCATGGCAATACTGTGATATAGGAGTTAAAATGTGTAAACCTCAACCTGGCAGATGTGCAAGCACTCAGGATTGTAGAGAGGGACAAATATGCGATACAATGACGAATACCTGCAGATAAAGATCTTGACTCGTAAGAATCTGGATGAAGTCGTGGAATTTTTAGAAGAGGTTCGAGAGTTAGAGTTGGATGAGGATGAAATAAAAGATATAAATGATATACTCGTAGAAGGATATAGTTTTGCAGTGTACGATGATGGTGTTCTATACAGTGTGATATTAATGTATGAAGCCAGTTTTGATGGTATACAAATTCTATTTGATGATGAACCTAATGCCCTATCTGTAGAGCCCCATATCGACTATTCTTATGATAATCTTGACGTTTTAGAAAGAGTAATATTCAGAAATATGAATAGAATAGCTAGTCAGAATGGATTTGAGTTCTTAGTTATACAATTGGCGAGAACTGTTCGGGAGATAAGAGATTCTCCTAACGATATAATTCGTTCTATAATAAGAGCTGGATTCAAATTTATAGAGGCTCCTGATGATGTTACTATAGCATTTAGAGAAGTGAAATCAGAAGAGTGATAGGCTTAGGTGTATCACCTTATTATTCTTAAACATCTTTCTATACTGATTATTACTCCAACAATTCTTACATATATTTATTTTCTTTATCATCACATCGTTGGTATTTTTTGATGATTTGATCTTAGATATCTCTACTACTCTTCCACAGTAATTACATATTTCGGCTTTAGCAACCATCTTACCATCAGATGTCTTGATCATATTCTTTTATTTACAACAATATCTTTTTTAATCTCCCAGTCCAACTTCACTAGAGATACTTCACCTATATTGTATATATAGGCACTTATCTCAAGATTATCAACATCTTTGAAGATCTTTCTAAGTCTTCTAGCCAATCCAATCACATTTGCTATTTCTAAATCCCTCATATCCGGAGCTTGCTTGATATTCTCATGAATAGCTCGAAATATTGCTGGAAACTCATCAGAAGCGTTTGAAGCATATGCTTTTATAGCTCCACAATGAGTATGTCCTATGATACATATCTCCCTGACCTTTAGATGGTATACAGCGTACTTCAAACTTTCTAATGCATAATCATCCAAACTATTCCCTGCGTTTCTTATAACAAAATTTTCACCAATAAATCTCTCTTTAAAGAGTTCATCTGGAATTCTAGAATCCGAACATGTTATGATTACTCTTTTAGGTTTTTGGCCTACCTCTGCAAGATCATGTGCTAATTTGAAATTATTATATGTAAGACGAGCTCGATTAGTTTCAAAAGTTCTAATAAGACCGTTCACGTTTGTGTTGTTCTATAAACATATTTTTTTAAATCTATCCTAAACATAAGTTAAGGTATGTCTAAAATTCGAATTGATTTAAATGTAAAGTTAGATAATAGAACAGATCTTGCAGAGCACTATACTCCTGGTGTTGGTAAGATTGTGGAGATCCTAAGCCAGGACCCCAATAGATCCTTTGATCTAACTTATAGGGGAGATTTTGTATCGATATTATCAAATGGTAGCTCTGTTCTTGGATATGGCGATTTGGGTCCAATACCTATGATACCTGTTCTCGAAGGCAAGTCAATGATTCTCAGAAAATTTGGGAGAGTGAATCCAATACCAATCGCAATTAGAGGTACATACAGAGATATATATGATGTTGCTATGAAAATTCAAGATAATTATTCATTGATAATGATAGAAGATGTGAAAGGTCCTGATTGTATAGAACTTCATGATATGTTAAACAGAGATTTACAGATTCCTGTATTCAATGATGACATGTTTGGAAGCACTATTGCAGTTCTATCCATATTGAAAAGGGCTTTACTCAGATTGAATAAATCTAATCCTAGAGTAGTCTTATTAGGAGCAGGTGCAGCTGGATTAACTGTAGCTAAATACATAAGATTAATAGGTGTTAGAGATGTGGTGGTATTTGATTCCAAGGGCTCTCTTAATGAAAATAGAGAGGATCTGAATAAGTATAAGTTAGAAATAGCTAGGATGTATAAGGTTCCTGAAATATCTCTAAACGAGGCACTCACTGGGGCAGATGTATTTATAGGATTCTCCAAAGGAAATATTATAAATCGTTCTCATATTGATATGATGAATAATGACGCAATAGTGTTTGCACTAGCTAATCCAATACCAGAAATAGGCGAAGAGGAGGCTAAATCCTCTAAAAAGATCGGTGTATATGCAAATGGGAGGAGTGATAATAAGAATCAGATAAACAATGCATTAGTATTTCCATCTTTAGTCTCTTACATGGCTCTTAAACAGGTTAAGTTGGATGACAAATTGATAACCAGAGCCATTGATATTATAGTCTCCTATAACACTTCCACCTTAGTTCCAGATATATTCGATTTAAGATTTCATAATTATCTGTTTGATCAGCTCATTAACAAGTAAATATATACTCATTCTCCCTGTCTTTTATTACATAACCCAATCTATTCAGATAGAGTCGATCATTGTTGTAATATTTATCTGATATAACTCCTTCGATGATTTCCATGGAATTAGGATTGAGTTCTTCTTCCCCTAAAAACAATTCTCTAGGAATTTTTACTCTTATGGTTTGAGGTTTCTCCACCCAATCTGTGACAGGTAATTGATTATCAGAAGTATAGCTTACAAAAATACCATTAACGTTCTTGACAACTCCTAGGCCTCTAAGATTCAGAATATCGGAATATTCTTTTTCATCAATATAGAGAGTTCCTTCCCAGAGAAATCTCTCCCCCTCTCTTTCTATTACTATCTTTGTGGATATTCTCCTTGGATTCTTTATGAATGGAATTTTAGGAATATCTTTCATTTTCCTATCCATTATTTCTCGATTTATATTTAGCAACATATCCCAATCTACTTCAGTCTCCTGTTTACCTGGACCGAATCTAGATATGAATTCTTTTATAGCTGCAGGCAATATTCCTCTTCTTCTAAGAGCCCTAACTGTAGTTAGTCTAGGATCATCCCAACCATCTACTATACCTCTCTCCACAAGTTCTCTAATTTTTCTCTTAGATGTAATACTACCCCTAATCTCCAATCTGGAGAAATGTATCAGGATTATATCTCTCAATCCTAAATCTCTTAAGATAGAATGATATAGCTCAGTTCTTAGTTCATACTCTTTGGATCTTAGAGCATGAGATACCATCTGAATACTATCTAGAATAGGTGTGGCAAAATCGTAAGTTGGCCAGAACTTATACTTAGTCTTGTGTCTATAATGTGGATGATTCACCACTCGGAACATGGTTGGATCTCTCATGACAGTATTACTTGATGTCAGATCTCCTTTATATAGTGCAACAATCTCCCCCTCGTCATAATCTCCATTAACAGCTGCTCTGAACATTTCTAGATTCTCCTCTATACTATTGTTTCTTTCTGATACGGGAATTCCCTCTCTTCTCATCTTAGATATTTCCTCCTGACTAGCTAGAGTGAGATACATCCTATCTGCAGCTATCAATTTCTCCGCGTATTTATACAGAATATCCATATAATCTGAGGAATGTGTGATATCTGAAAATTTGATCTTTAGCCACTCTAAATCTTCTATCATAGCTCTTTCAAACTCCTCAGATACCTTTTCTGGATTGGTGTCATCAAATCTTAATATCAATTTCCCAGAATACTTTTCTAAGTAGAAGGTGTTTAGAAAAACAGATTTACAATGCCCTATATGCATATATCCAGAGGGTTCAGGGGCAAATCTTAGCACGATATAGCTAGGATCATTAGGTAATAAGTATCTCTTCTCATTTCTCATATATTCTTGATAGTTATATTGAGCCAATTCTTTCTCTGCTTCCCCTAGATCCATGTTGTTAACAGAATTAATTATGTTATTGAGTATTGGTATGATCTCTTTTACTCTTGTTTTTAGCTCTGGATGTTCATATAGAACCCAACTCACCGTGGATTTAAGATCAGCTTTACCATAGTCTATTCTATTCTTGAGTGCCTGTTTTCTAAAATCATTATAATATTTCTCTAAATCATCCATGCTATTTTATGGAATACTCTATTTAAAAGTTCAACTCTTCATAGATCCTGTTCTTCTCCTCTTTGGGAAGTGCTACTAGGGAGAATATAAGGAGCTTGGATAGATACAGAGCCTGTTCATTATCGTAGAAAGCCAGTAATCTGAGATAAGTGCTTTTAATCAATTCTATTAATTTCTGTTTATTTTCGTCTATTTTAGTCTGTATGGCAGGTAAGTTAGTTCTATTGATAAGTTTTCTGAGTTCAATAATTTTTCTATCTAAATAGAATATCTCTAAAAATTTCTCCCGTATGGATTTGGGTAATAGCATAGGATTATAACCTAATGGAAAACTGTAGCTGCCCAATAGATATTCTATTATCTCCGGCTTATATTCGATATTGTTCTCTAGTGCAAATACAACAGCCTGCATTTTCATTATCCTATCCACCACATCGTCGCTATAATTGATAGCCCTATCCACCATACTCTGAATAGCAGATTTTTCAACAACAGTCCCTTTGGATCTGAAGTAATCGTATATTAAATAAACTATCGGATCGTATTCTCCTTGAGAATATGGTTTTATGTTATGTATTAGTATCTCTATGTATTCTTTCAATTCTGGACTCTGATTGATACGTTCCAGAAGTTGATTTGCCTCCTGTATGGTTAATCTTAACTCCACGAGAATCTGAATTGCTCTTTTTATATATTCGTCATCCAAATGTCTCTGAAAAAGTTTGATATATATGATAGCTAATGATAACTTATCCTCATCAGATAGATGTTTAGCTTTTCTGAATGCATATTCTGCTAACTGTACATACCCATTTGCATATAATACTTTTGCAGCGATATTATAGATCATAATAATACTTTACTATAATTTACAGATCCATCCTTGCTCTTTTCTCTGAATACTTGGATAACCTGATTCCACATCACATTATTCTTTAATCTATCATCATGTGTTATTATTATAAATTGATCTATATGATCTAAACTCAGTCTATTGATATTGTCTACAAGATTATCTATTGAAGAATCATCTAGATTATGAGTTGGTTCATCCAGTATTATAACTCTTAATCTCCTAGTGATTAGATTCAGAATGGCTAGTCTCAATGATAGTGCATAGATAGTTTTCTCCCCTCCACTCAATCGATCAGCAGAAACCTCATTATCTCCTATGGAGATCTTCAATTCATATCCATCAGATTTATCTACAACTATCTTTGGATCATTGTAAACCACACCTGCGTAAAGAGAATTCCAGAATAGACCCATACCTAGATTGATGTTCTGTATATATACTTGTCTATTCTTTGTCTGTAGATCTGAAATTCTATTCTTTATCTCCTCTAATTCTTTCTGCAAAGCTCTTAATATCTCCACACGCTCTATCTTCCTTTTCATATCTTCAATATCTCTTTCTAATATCTCTATAGACTTCTGGAACTCTCTGCTCTGATTAGTTAGTAGATTTATTTCTGATTTAGTACGTTTTATAGCCTCTTGTAATTCTACATATCTTTTAGACCATTCTCTGTATATTTTATCATTTATCTCTAGTGATTTGAGTGTTTGATCTATCGATTCTAAGTTTTTAACAAAATCTTCCAACTCCTGCCTCAACTCTAATAATCTTTTCTGATCTTTCTTATAAGATTCTATATTTCCAAGTGCTCTGGATATCTCATCTCTGCGTCTCTCCAACTCTTTACCATAATCAGAAGGGATTTTGCTCATGATATCTTTAAGTTGTTCGGAGACATTATTCTTATCATTCTTCAATTTCTCCAACTCTTGCTCCAGATCATCCAATTCATTCTGGATAGAACTGATCTCGGCTTCAATCCTTTTGATATCATTGCTAACTCTTTCCAATTCATTACCCCATCTCCTCTTCTGTTCATTATATTTAATATAAAGATATAATGCTGCTATCACAAAAGCCATAGCAAGTAATAATGCAAGATTTATTACAAACATCCCAACTCCAAAAGCACCTACAGCTAAAATTACAGCCATTATAAAAGTTAAATTTGAGGGTTTGGACCTATTCAGTTGTTCCAACTCTTTTCTTAACCTATCTAATTCAAAATTATGCTCCCCCAAGATTCTATACAATTCTTCTCTATTTCTAAATACACTATCGTACTTCTGATTGAGCTGATTCTGCAAATCATTCAATTTCATCGATTGATCTGTATATAACCTAAACTGTTCAATCTCCTTCTCTAGCTGCAATCGCCTCTCTTCTAATACTTCCGGATCTTCTAACTGAATATTGCTGATTATCTGTTCCAATTTTTTAATATCCTGATTTAATCTATCTATCTTGGTTTCAGTCGCTATTTTTTTATCTCTGTATTGGATGTATTTATTGTATTTCTGTTCTATTGTTTCCTTCTGCTTAGTCATATCCTCATAATCTTTCTGCAATGATCTGAATTGTGAGTTCAACTCCTCTATTCTGGAGAGAGTGGTTTGATATCCTGATTTGAGTCTCTCCAATTCTTTCTGCTTATTTCTATAACCATCCAAATCAATCTCCGTCTGCTTTATCTGATCTCTGATTCTATTTATGATCTTAGTTATCTTATCTATTCTATCTTGTATCTCTTCTATTCCCAATACTCTATCTATATTTAGTTTTAGCTCTTTGGGAGGCATGTTTATTAGCTGGTATATATTATCTTGAGCTCCATAGAATACATTACCAAATAATCTTTCATCTATATTCAGAATTTTAGTTATATGCCTTAGTATCTCATCATCATTTTCAGATATGAGATTTGAGTTATAATAAAGTGCAGATCTACTTGGCTTATCTCTATATAAGTTCCTAACGATTCTGAAATTCTTCCCATCAACAGAAAACTCAATCTCTACCTTTGCAGACTTCTCTCCATCCCGTATGAAATTCCTCCTATTCTGCCGATTTATTCCTCTGTAACTAGTCTTTACTTCACCGAATAGAGCAAACACAATCCCCTCTACAATACTAGTCTTACCGGAACCATTCTTACCATGAATTAATATCTTACCATGTCTAAAAGAGATCTGTGTATCTCGGTGAGACATCCAATTCTGCAGTATCAATTTTTGTATCATATTTTTCTAATTGATAGGGAAAACTTATTAAAATATAAATTAGCCCCTAGAATCACAAGGAATGGTACTATTATAAATATGTTTATTACCAACATAATAATTCTAACAATATCCAATGGAAATACTAGGCCAAATATGAAGATTAGAATTAGATTTATAATCAAGCCTATAGCAGAATACATAATCGGATAGATTGCTAGCTCTTTTCTAAAAATATATAGTTTCTTAATTGCTCTGTCAAAATCGACTTCTTCTATAACAATAGCATATGGTATAAATAGGAATATATAGCTGATTAGGAAGAATATTATTGAGAGTAACATAGGATCCCATGCATTTACATACCATAATACTGAGAGATTGAACTGTATCAGAAACCAGATTATAAATATCTTATAGACTTCTGGAAAACTAGAGATGATGTTTTTTATAAACACACTTGGGTGTATTCTATCGGCTCTGTATTCTTTGGTAGCTACTGTTAATATAATCAGGGATAGAGTATAGAGTGCAATAACGATCAGAAAAGAGAATAGTGCAAATATGAACTCGAGTAGATTTATTTCAGTTATTTTAGATATACGTAGGAATATTCCTGTAACAGAAATATATATGTAATCTTGAAAGGTCAATATTAGAATACCTGTGACTGTAAGTATAACAAACCCTAGTAATATGATCAAATCATAAGCCTGTTTAAATATCTCTATACTACTTCTAATCTCAAATATCATATATATATTAAAACCTAAGTTTTTAAATATAAACAGGTGATTCCATGAGAAACCTATTAGATGCAGAGACAAGAAAGATCCTAACAGATTATCTGAGCAAGATGGAGAGCGAGGTAGAGCTAGTTGTTATTTTAGATCACAATTCTCCAAATTGTGTTTACTGTAAAGATATACAACAACTGTTTACAGAACTAGCCGAATTGGATATACCTAAACTGAAGATAACTATATTTGATAAATATCATCCTGAATTTGAAAAGAGATATGGGATACGCGAATCTGATGTTCCTGCCATTGTGTTTGTGAATAATAATATAAAAGGACAGATAGTCTATAGAGGCGTTCCATCAGAACAGGAATTTAGTGTATTTATAGAGACTATATTAGAGGTATCATTGGGACACATACATATCCCTCAGGAACAAATAGAGAAATTAAATAGAATTGATAAGAAAATTAAGATAAATGTTTATGTAACTCCAACATGTCCTTACTGTCCAACAGCAGTAGCAATGGCATTTGCAACAGCAATGGTTAATCCAAATCTCTCAGCACATGCAGTTGAGGTGACTGAATTTCAGGAAGAGGGAGCTAAATACAATATAAGAGCTGTACCTACAATAGTTATAAACGATGGAGCAGTTAAATTTGAGGGAGCATTGCCCTTGGATCGATTTATAGCTAAGATTGAAGAAGCTGCAAAGAAATGAGTGATCTAGATAGTAGATTAGAACTATTCAAGAGAAGACCCACAGAAGAGATAGTTAATGAGGATCTGTTAATTGCTAAACTAGAATCAGGAAAGACACTTAAGCATTACATAGGATTTGAAGTCTCCGGATTGATACATTTAGGTACTATATCAACATTGCTGAAAGTGAGAGACCTAAAGAGTGCTGGAGTGAATGTAAACATATTTATAGCTGATTATCATAGTTGGATAAATCGTAAGTTTGGGGGTGATCTAGAGCTTATAAGAAAAGTATCGTCGGAGTATTTTAGACCATTTCTTGAGATTATGGGAGTAGAGGCTAATTACATATTAGCATCAGAATTATATGATAACGATTATTGGAGATTGGTTTTGCAAATAGGTAACTCAAGTACTGTGAATAGAGTAAAGAGAACTCTTACTATTATGGGAAGAGAGGAGTCTGATAGCAATCCTGTCTCATTCTTCATATATCCCCTCATGCAGGCTGCAGATATATTCAAGTTGGAAGTGGATATCGCTCATGCAGGTATGGATCAGAGAAAGGTTCATATGTTAGCAGTAGATGTTGCAGAGAAGATAAATAGAGAGAAACCAGTGTGTTTACATACTCATCTAATTCCTGCTCTAGATTATGATGGTAGAATGGATATAGTTGATGCAAAGATGAGTAAGAGCAAGGAGAACAGTGCTATATTTATACATGACTCTGAGGAGGAAATACGTAGGAAGATAAATGGGGCCTATTGTCCTCCAAGAGTCCTGGAGAATAATGTTGTATACGAGATACTGAAATGGATTATAATTAGAACGGATACAGAGCAATTTACTATACCAAGAGATATGAAATATGGAGGGGATATAACTCTAACTATGCCTGAGTTTGAGAGATTATATATTGAAGGTAAGATCCATCCGATGGATTTGAAGAGATTTGTTTCAGATAGTTTGATAAGAATGCTCGAACCTGCTAGAAAATTAACTGAACAGAAAATGGATCTGGTAAATTTTGTAAAATTATCTAGAACTAGATAAAGGTTTTAAAAACTATTATAATTTTTTAATTAACATGCACGTACACCAAATAAGAGCAGATGTATTCATAAGAAAACTTGCTGATCGATTGAAAAACGAATTACCCAAACCTGAATGGGTTGATTATGTGAAGGCTGGGGTATATGCAGAAAGACCTCCTGAACAGGAGGATTTCTGGTGGATCAGGGCTGCGGCCATAATGCGAAAACTCTATTTACATGGAGCTATAGGTGTATCTAGATTGAGAAAAATGTATGGTAAGAGAAAGAAAAGGGGAGTTAAGCCAGAGCACAAATATCCTGCTGGAGGAAAATTGATTAGAAACATCCTTCAGGGTTTGGAGAGACTAGGATATGTGAGAAAAGTTCAGAAAGGTAGAGAATTGACTGGCAAGGGAAGAGCTCTATTGGATTCTCTTGCTAAGGAATATGGATCAGGACAATAAACCAAAACAGGAACCCAGGGACAAGGAAGAAGAGATAAAGAGATTGTTATCAATTGCCCTTACTCCTGAGGCATATACGAGATTGATGAATGTTAGAATTGCCAATCCTGAATTTTTTCAACAGGCCGCATCTGTTGTGTTACAAATCTTCTCCAGATATGGAAGAAAGGTGGATGAGCAGAGTTTGATAGATATCCTTAGAAAACTCAAGGAAAGATCTGATAGTAATAAGGGCGGAAACATAATCATACGGAGGAAGTGATAATTTTTTAAAAAGTGTTTAAATAATATAAAAACAGATGGGAATTATCGATATCATAACCAGAAATTTATTCATGCTGGCTCTAGGTCTGGGAATAGGCCTAGCTATAGCTATTTTGATATACTTCTACAATCTGATATTCAAGAAAGATCAGGCTAAATCCTTAGATGCAGTTAAAGATGTTATTATAGTTGTTTTCTATCTAGTATTACTATTTGCAATTGATCTTGCATATAATCTATTCCTATCGGCATGGTTAGGTATCCCTGTAAGTCCGGGTGATAATCTGAGGATTGCTGAGGCAGTAATCTACAAAGATATCGATAAATTCAGGGAGACTCTGATGTATATATATGTAGCGGATTTTGTGATTAATCTCTTTGGATCATTTTCAGCACATTTACATGCAGCAATAAACCCAGAGATGACCAAGTTGCAAGGATTATCCCCCCTAAATAGAGTAATGGAAGGTATGACTTCATTATTGGGGAAGGCTAGTTTGGATCCTTACAAGGCAGAGATGGGGATTGATTATTTCTATAAGATGAATTCTGCAATACAACTGCTCTACAATGCTTCATATGGTCTGTTCCTAGTTCTTGTATATAAATACATCAAACTCACAGTTATAACCTACTTACCTCTAATCATGTCCATCTTTATTCCTCTAGGTCTAGTTCTAATATTCATACCTATTACTAGAAAGGTAGGAATGACTATTGTTGGATTGGCAGTAACACTTTACTATCTCTTCCCAGTGTTTATAATATATTCAGACACTGTTCTTAGGAATATGCCCGATTTTGATCACAGATATATTTCAGCGTATATCTCTCCTACTATAGTAGAGTTTTTGGATAAGAGTTCAGGATCTAATCCTGCCACAAGAGTAGGTTATAAGTACGCATTTATAGAGAGAGAACAGGCAATACAGAGATCTCTGGATTATATATTCTTAGAACAGGATAGGAGCAACATCATGGAGCCGGATCAGAACAATCCTGTAGGGAAGCTGGAGAAAGAAGGAGTAGGTGTGTTTCATATATATTCATTTGTAGATGCACAATCAGTATGTGACCCAGGGACTAATGACAGAGAAGTTTGTAGAGAATATCAAACAGCTAACATTGGTGACTACAGATCGGAGAATGTATTAGCTCCTCTTGGATCTCTGTATGCAAATACAGTAAAATACTCTGCCATAGTTAGAGTAGGAACTGCTATCAAAGAGGTTATATCCACAGTATCTATAACAGCCTCTCTAAATCCGTTTGCAGTTGCACTGATAAATATACTTGGAATGGCTATTAATATGTTCCTGTTTGCAATCCAAATAACCCAGGTGTTACCTATCCCTGGATTGAGCCAAATCCTATATGGAGCTCTAAATATCCCATTCTTACCATTTCTGATGTTTAGAACTGCATTAGAAGCAGCATTGATAGCCTACAAGATAATTATATATGGATCTATTACTATCTTTTTAGATATCTTCCTGATTATCACTGGATATAGGGCAGTAGCATCTATAATAGGAGCTGAGCAGAGAATACTAGGTTTGGAGAAGGTGCTGTAGAATGTTGTCGATCATAGATAGTTTTGTTGTAGCGTTAGTGATGATAGTTGCTGGGTATATATTGTTACTATTTGTCATGGCTAGACTTAGTAGTAACGAAGAGTGGAAACAGAATTTCAAGATAGAGTTGCAGCAGCTACTATTGAGCTTGCTATTACTAATAGGTGTATATGCAATAGCAGGTTTTGTTACTACAATATATCAATACTATACAGGTGGATTGGATGCATTCAACTACCTCTCCATTCAACTAATATCCATAATGAAAAACTTACACTTCTATGCGTCTCATCTAACTCTTTCAGCATCTCTAATGAGAATGTTTGGAGAGTTTACAAATATAGGTTATCCGCATGGTTCTTATGGATCAGCTAGATTACCCACTACTCCTGGTGTAGATCTGTTAGCGTCAGTTACTTTTCAGATCAGAGATCTGCTTATGATAGCTACAGGTGGTTTGGTTATGCAATCTATACTTTTTGATCTTATAAAGAATCTAGCACTTACTGTAGTATTGCCCATAGGGATTGTTTTGAGAATCTTGCCAATCACTCGACAATTTGGAAATGAACTGATCGGTCTGAGTGTTTCATCATATATAATATTACCCATCATATATTTGGTTTTCTTCCAAACCATTCAGGAAGTTGCTAATGAGCGAGGAGGGTTTATAGAAAGATTTGTTGATGGATATCTTGCAATAGGTGACACCAGATTGATAGAGCCAGATAAGATAATCGTTGATATACAGAAAGATCACCAGGCTAGTATTCAGGACAGTATGGATAGGTTGAACAACTATTTTGATAGGTATAAATCAGAGATTGATTCAGAAGTAATGGGAAGTACTGCTGACGAGCATAAGCTCTATAGATTCTTTGAAACCTATTTAACTACTGGGTTGGTATTAGGATTTCTAAATGTAGGATTCCCCATATCATTTCTATTTCTTTACTCTATATTACTATATGCCTCAGGATTCTTAGTATTTGGATTTGGATTACCAGGATTTGCCATAGCAATCACACTGACAGCTGCTAAGAGTATTAGAGATTCTCTGGAGAGATTGGTATGAACCCAATTATAGATGGGGTTGCTCCTATTATAGGAATATCGATTATGATATATGTCATAGCCTATCTTGTAGGAAGGGTCTTGAACAAACCTGATATACCTGCCTTTATCAACATGGAGCTCCTATCGTTGATAATTTTCATAATTCTATTAGTAGTGTTGTTGTATATGTTGGATTTTGCAGTTGATATAACTATATCGAATCTTAATCCTGATGCAAAGTCTGAAGTATGTGACAAATATGGAATCTCTGTATCAAGATGTCATGTTGCTATAGCAGGATATTTTCTAGAGAGTGTACTTAGAGAACTTACAGATTATTATATACAACTAAACGCAGTTCTTCTAACTACTAATTTTGTAAAGCAAACTTATTCTGTGAAAGCAATTCAGGGAGATAAATTCGTAAAGCTGAACATGAATCCATTTATATTCATACCCTCACTGTACATAGAACCTATAATTGGATTGGTTCAGACGATGTTGCAGTTCGCTATAGCACAGTTCATCGTTCTTTGGTATATCACATCTCCGCAGTTTTTCATAGGTTTCTTGACTTTAGGAATTGTTCTTAGATTATTTGCTGTAACCAAATCGGCTGGTGGATTGATAATAGCTCTAGTTATAGGTTTATATTATGTATTTCCAATGGCATATGTTCTGATGGATGTACACTACAGATATTCATATCCTGGTACTTATGGATTTGATAAGATAAATACTTATAGAGTTACTGATCATCTCCTATCTGTATTTGGAATCCCATTTGGAGATCGATTAGATGCGGCCATAAATGCCATATTGAATGTAGAGAGTAAGCCCATTGATCCTACCGATCCTGATTCAGTAGTTAGTAGTTTAGGTGCTGCTCTCAGTAACATGGCTAGCATAGCTAAAGCGGTTATAAAGATTGCTACTGTATTAGGTGCTATGCTATCAATATATACCCTCTCCTTTTTACCGCCTGTAGCTATAGGATATACTCTTGTAGGAGATGCTGTTCCAGATATAATGCGTAGTATTATTAATATGCCTATTATTCTATTAAACATCTACACCGAATTTTTTATAATATTTGCAGTACTAATATACATATCTCTAATAAGCACTGTGGCATTCGTTAAGACACTATCCCCAATATTAGGTGGTGACGTTGAAATTGCTGGTATTACTCGTTTTATATAGCGTCCTATCATTGGCCTCCTCATGTGACGATGAGGGATTTATTAGTCAGGAGTGTATTGAGAGAGATATTTATGGTAAGTTTGATGAGAATCTTGTGTATAGTGGATTTAAAAAGGTGTTTTTAGATGCGAGAAATACTGCTCTAAATGTGTTAGATAATCTAATCGTAAATGTAATAGGTCCGTATACATTCTGTAAAAGCACTAATCCTGTAGATGTATCCAATCTTTTGAACACAGTTGGAATAATAGCATTCATATCGTTGCTTCTCGTATACATTCTAAATGCTATTGCATCTATCTTTGGATTACAATGGAGAATATCTCTGTTGGATGAGGCGTTTCAAGCTCTATTAACCATATTAGTAGTAATACTGATAGTAGGGGTTGTTAATTACTATGCTTATAATAGCATATTCGTTCAGGCAAAACAGTATGTGGTTAATATAATTATAAATTTCTCATTCTTCTCCATGCTGCTTAAGACTATTGAAACTATGTTAGTAGCTCTATCAAATATTACAATCCCATTTGGTCCTCCAGATGCTAGAGGAATTTTTGGGGTATCATTCTCCCAATTATTCACAATAGTATTCAAATCTTTTGATGTGATAAAAGGATTCTTCAATCTAGCTATATTAGAGTATGTATTTAAACTATTCCTCTTATGTATAGGTCCAAGAATAATAATTGATCTCCTTCTTCCCATAGGCGCACTCATGAGAGCATTCTACTTTACTAGACCTGGGGGGAATGTGCTCTTAGGTATCTCAATCGCATTTATCGTAATATACCCTCTGATAATGTATATCTATTCAAAGATATATTCGCAGATCTCCTACATATGGGAAATAGATCTTGCTGAAGCTGCATACAGAATGGTTATCGCTGCTATCATGGGAGCCATATCTTCAAAATTGATCCCTGCAGCAGCCAGAGCTCTCAGATCATCCACATTTGATACTCTTAGAAATCTAATTAACATAAAGAAAGTTTGGGATGCTCTGAATAATTTTGCTCATATAATTAGTATGAACAGTTTTGGTGTTGGTGCTGTAGTAGGTCTATTGTATTTCCTACCAGCTCTGATGTATATAATATTTGGATATTTGCAATTAGCTCTGGTATTTGCAGTAATACTAGGACCATTAGCTCTGTATTTTACCGTATCATTAACAGGTCAGATAAGTAGAGCTCTTGGTACTGAAATAAATATTGCTGCTCTATCGAGGTTGATATAAGATGAATATCGAGAAAAATATTGATGCTAATCAGATTCAGATCATGGTCAAGGATATGATCGATAGTATATCTGATACATGTACTGATCCGATTAATGATAGATGTATTGATGAGAAACAAACATTGGCTGAATCTTTTGAGGCTCTGAAACCACAGATAGGATTCTTCAGTAAAGCTATAGAGACTGCCGTAGATAAGATATTTGGTAATCTCTATAGATTAGGAGCAGGTACGAAAATATTCGATGATAAGTACTGCCCCACTGTACAGAATTTAGGATTTGTGACAAACTACTTTGGTCTAGCCGTAATACTATTACTATCATATCTCTTTATAGAATTCATAGCTAGGATTCTAAATAACACCAAATACACTGCTCTAGCTAGAAGGGAGATAATGGAAATTATAATAATCATTCCTCTGCTAATCGCTCTTCTCAATCTACCATGTTTTATATCTATAAATGATAATACACCACTCCATACCAAATCACTACTGTATATACATTCTGCAATTGTATCTTCTATGATATCCCTGATCCCCCTATCTTATTACGCAGCAACTGTAGGAGCTCATGCTGTTATGATAGTGCAGAATCTAGGAGGGGGAGCTCCACAGACATTGCCCCTCTCATATCAATACTATGAATCCTCACTATCCTTGAGCAAACAGGTCGCATCATTCTTAACATTATCTTTCATTTGGATAGGGACATTTGCATTCATGTATGACATCTTCACCTATGGATTTGTAAAATACCTATTACCTTTAGCACTTCTACTTAGATTCATACCATTCACTAGAAGTCTAGGGGGAGGACTCATAGGATTGATAATAGCTACAAATCTATTCATACCAATTATCCTATCAATCAACTATGAAATCATAAAGATGTTTGGGGCAGGATATTTCTATTATAATAATGGTAATGTAACCTTCAAATTCAACCCATGGTTAGAGATGGCTATACATATATTTGGAGCATTCCTAATCCTAATGAGCTCTCTGTATATATTAACAGGTTTTAGATTGTTTATAGATATACGAAATGTGATAAGCAGATTCAAAATATGGCAGGCTACTAGAGAAGGAATGAAAAGGATGTTGGCATCTCTGATAGGAGCAGCAGGAGGAGCTGCAGCAACCACCTTAGATCTATTTCTAGCTATGAGAGTGCTGTCTACATCATCACTAAGGGTATTTGCATTCCAGATTCCTCTATTAATAATTATAGCAGTTATAATCGTATCTGCTATAATCTTCAATTTACTCCTCCCCACAGTATCATTACTCTTCCTCACATCAACAATAAAATACATGTCAGCTATATTTGGAGATGAATTTGATCTTGCTAATCTGACGAGGTTGATATAATGGACGAGTATCAGGTTGTTGCCATAACCTTCGCACTAATAGGAGTAATAATCGGTATAATCCTCTATCAATTGTCCAAAATATTCAATCTTGGGGGTCTGAAAAGATATTCTGAGATGTTCATATGGGAAGCAGGAGTTACAGTTCTCTTAGCCCTGTTCCTATTTGTTATGATAGATAGATTAAATAATTTCCTATTCGATATATCTCAAGAGATGTTCAAAACTATTGGTAAGGATATCTCTGGGGTTAATCCTAAGACACCCATGGCTGCTGCTAGAGTTGTTTTGAATGAATTGATAAATAGTTGTTATCTTAGAACATACGGGGCATTGTTGATGGTTCAGGCACTCTTTGAATCTGTTGGAATGTCCATAGCTAGTGTTGGTGCGGAGAATACTAATCTACCTACTGCAAGCTTAGCCTTTGGAACTATATATATATCAGACCTTCTGAAGATAATGTTTTTCCTGGTTTGGAGCAGTATGGCAATGTTTAAACTCATGGTATTCTTCTCTGCATACTACCCATTTCTTATAATGCTAGGAATTATACTTAGAGCGTTTGAACCCACCAAATCTCTGGGGGCATACTTGATAAGTCTGGGTATTGGATTATATGTAGTTCTGCCAATGAGTTATAATATAGGAATTGTGCTGAATTATAACGATTTACTCTGTTCATTACCTAAGAGAATACAGAGTGATGATACTCTGGGAATGGGTTATGCAAATGCTTTTGATATAGGAGAGAATTCTAGAAGCTTTGTAGCAGTGTCATCGGTCATCTCTATGTTTGTCTCGATATTCCTATTAATAACCAATCCATCTACTCTGGTTAGTTTCATATATTCAATAATGGCTCTATCATTTATAGCTCCTCTGATTGCATTCATATTTGCTCTATCATTCGTGAATATCTCCACTACTGCACTTGGAGGAAGGATTAGTGAAGTAGGAAGAGGTCTATTTAGATTAGTTTAAATTTATTTATCTCTAAACTAATATATGATCGATATAGAACTGATCAGGAAGGATATAGAAGTAGTAAGGAGAAATTTGAAAATACGTGGGTATCCTACTGAATTAGCAGATCAATTATATAATCTGGATAGAGAATGGAGAGATCTGAAAGGTGAATTGGATAGACTCAGAGCTGAGAAGAATAGACTCAGTGAACAGATAAGTAAGAATAGATCCGAAGATCTAATAATGAAGGTAAGAGATATGAATACGAAAATATCTGATATGGAAAGGAGGGAGAGTGAACTGGCAAAAAGAAGGAAAGAAATATGGGAGACTATACCTAATATATTAGATGAGTCAGTACCTATAGGTAAGGATGATAGTGAAAATGTGGAGATACGGAGATGGGGGGATATGTTAAGAAAGAATACTGTGAATCATTATGATCTCCCAGATTTCATGTTCGATTACGGATCTAAACTGGCAGGGCATAGGTTTACAGTTCTTAGAGGGAAAATAGCTAAGCTTGAACGGGCATTGATAAATTACATGCTAGATTTAGCAAGTATAAATGGATATACGGAGATGTCTGTACCACATTTGGTTAGGCCTGAGATCATGTACGGAACTGGCCAGCTACCCAAGTTTGAAGAGGAATTGTATAGAATAGAAAGAGATAATCTCTATCTCATCCCTACAGCGGAGGTTCCTCTAACCAATCTACACAAGGATGAGATACTTGAGGAAACAGATTTGCCTAAGTATTATACTGCATTTACTCCTTGCTATAGGAGAGAGGCTGGTGCATATGGTAAGGATATCAAAGGTTTAATAAGACAACATCAATTCTATAAAGTTGAATTAGTTAAAATAACTCTACCAGAGCAGAGTAGAGTTGAACATGAGAAAATGCTTAGAGATGCGGAGTCAGTTCTTCAGGGACTAGAATTACCCTATCGCGTTATAGTATTGTGTTCTGGAGATACTGGATTTAGTTCTGCTAAAACTTATGATATTGAAGTATGGTTACCTAGTCAGGAGAGATATAGGGAGATAAGTTCAGTTAGCAATTGTACAGATTTCCAATCTAGAAGGATTCCACTAAGATTCAGAAGAGATAATAGAATTGAATACCCGCACACTCTCAATGGATCTGGAGTTGCTGTTGGTAGAGCTCTGATAGCTCTTGTGGAAAACCACTGGGAGGATAGAGGTGTTAGAATACCTAAGAAACTGCAGAGTTACATAGGTACAGACTATCTAGAACTTAGCCTTTGATCACAATTATTGGTTTTAGTCTGACTACAGGCTTAGATAGATTATTTTTTACCACAGTCTCAACAACAGCATCTACATCCTTGTATGCATCTGGAACTTCCTCTACAATACCTTCATTAGTTCTAGCTTTTATTATTATCCCTTCTTTCAAAAGATTCTTCACAACACTATCTGCCCTATAGTTCTGCTTAGCTTTACTCCTGCTCATAGTTCTCCCAGCCCCATGACAGGTAGATCCAAAACTCTGCTCCATGGCTCCTTCTGAACCTACTAATAGATATGATGCTGTTCCCATGGATCCAGGGATCAATACTGGTTGCCCTATATCTCTGTATGCTTCTGGAATATCTGGATGTCCGGGAGGAAATGCTCTAGTAGCCCCTTTCCTATGAACTATCACCTCTCTCCATTCCCCATCCACCTTGTGTTTCTCTATCTTAGCAATATTATGAGCTACATCGTATATTAGCTCTATGTTATCAACTCTGAATACATCGTACAACACCTCTCTAACGAAGTGTGTTAAGATCTGCCTGTTTGTAAATGCAAAATTTACAGCAGCTCTCATAGCTCCTAAATATCTCTGTCCTATGTCACTATCAACTCTAGTATATGCCAGATCTCTTTCTGGTAATGATCGATTATTACGGATGATCTCAGCGATATAATCAGATGCAATCTGATGACCCAATCCTCGGGATCCAGTATGTATCATAACTAGGATTTTTCCCTTGTACAATCCAAATCTGTCTGCTAGCTTCTGATCAAGAACTCTATCAACATATTGTACTTCCAGAAAATGATTTCCCGATCCTAGACTTCCCAATTGGGTTCTACCTCGACCCTTTGCAGTTCTGGATACATACTCAGGGACAGCACCGCCAATACCACCCCCTTCCTCTATTCTGGACGGATCTTTAGAATAGGCATACCCGTTCTCTACAGCCCATTTAACACCCAATTCTAGAACATTATCCAACTCATCCTCTTTCAATCTGATACTACTGTCCTCACCCAGTCCTGCCGGGATGTTTTTATATAATTTCTCTACTAACTCTCTGATCTTAGGCATTACTGATTCCCTATCCAACCCTGTATCTAATAGTCTAACACCACAATTTATATCGAATCCCACCCCTCCAGGAGACACTATTTCTGTAAACGCAGCTACTCCTCCAATAGGAAATCCATACCCTTCATGAGCATCAGGCATTACAGATGGGTAATCTATAATACTAGGTAAAGATGCCACATTCATTAACTGTTCTAACGTTCTATCTTCTCTCATCTTGGTTAGTAATCTATCCGATGCAAACACATATGCATCGGTTCTCATATGACCCTGTCTGGGTATTTTGAATTTATACTCATCAACCTGTTGGATATGCATAGTATTTTTATAACTTTGTGAAACTTTTAAATCATGATAGTAATAACCGGAGGTAGGGGTTTCATAGGTAGTTATTTATATGATTATGCTGTTTCAAGAGGAGATAATGTGATTGTGATAGATAACCTCATGCACCCTTCACCTAGAGCATCTCATATAGACTTTATAAATCTCGATCTTACACAAGGAATGGTAGAATTAAGAGATGTTGAGGTGATATATCATTTAGCAGCAGATATATCTGTGACTAATAGTATTAAGAATCCAAAATTCAGCTATAATAACAATATTCTTTCAACTATGAATGTGCTAGAATTTGCTAGAAAATATGATGTGAAGGTTGTGTTCTCTAGTTCATCTGCAGTTTATGGTAATTTGGAATTTAATGGTAAAATCACGGAAGACTCTCCAAAGAAACCTGCTAGTATATATGGTATGTCTAAGCTCCATAATGAAAATATGATAGAATTGTATAATGAATTGTATGGGATTGATTATGTAATACTAAGATATTCAAATGTATACGGACCAGGAGCTGATCCTGAAGGAGGTGTGGTTGGTAGGTTTATTACAAGAATGCTTAGAGGTGATAGTGTGGAGATATATGGAGATCCAGCTAGAGATTTTGTATATGTACAGGATGTAGCAATAATAACCTATGCAGCTAGGTGGTTTAGTGGGATCTACAATTTAGGTACAGGGAGAGCGGTTAGAATCCTAGATCTGTTCAGAATGATTGCCGAAGAATTAGATTATACTAAAGAACCGATAATAAAACCTTTCAGACAGGGGGAGATGCGAGTTAATACATTGGATAATAGTAAATTAATGTCAGTATTTCGACCCAGGTTGAGAGAACTGGGATGGGTAGATTTTATTGATATACGAATAGGATTGAAGGAGACAATCAAGTATATAAAAACTTCTCTAGAATTCTAAGTAACATGAACTCAGAGATAATAAGAAAAAAACTGAACAATATTCTAGAGGCGAGGACCAAGGAAGAGATAAAGAATGCTGTTAAAGATCTGTTCACAACCTATCCTGATCAAATAGAAAAAGAGCAAAGTGTACTACTTGCTAAGGCAAAAATACAGATGCTAGATGATTTGAAAGCAAGGAAAGAGGTTATAGTTGAGTTACTTGCCAACTCAGAACATGTA
>JAVYLQ010000003.1:0-39905 GCA_038740615.1 Candidatus Anstonellales archaeon
GAGAATATATTAATGTAAAGAATTTATTAATAGCAATAAAATGTTCTCCATCTCTTCTATACTTTATTATAGGATCATGACTTGTCTGATAAGTATGAACTAATTTATAACTATCAGTAATTTTCTCTATTCTCCTAAAATTCCTGTATATTTCAGATATATGTTTGGATTCTGCTGTTACAAATCCGCAGTAATTCAACCCGCATCCTGACAGTGAATAGAGAGCCCCTAAGATTAAAAATTCCCTTCTGTTCATATATTAAATTATATCTAAAAATATAAATAAAAAATGAATGGAAAGAGATTAATCCAGTTCTGTATCAGATCCAGTATCTTTCTTATCTTTAGATGAACCTCCTTTGGAAGCTATTATATCATCTATTCTAAGTATTAATCTAGCTACTTCTGTAGCTGATGCTAGAGCTTGCCTTTTAACTCTGTAAGGTTCTAGCACTCCTACTTTATACATATCATCAACTTTACCTTCTAATACATTAACTCCATAATTTATACCTTCTCTATCTGCATGCTTGGATCTGAGCTCTACGATAGTATCTATAGGATCCATACCAGCATTTTCAGCAAGTGCGGAAGGTATTGACTCTAGAGCTTCTGCATATGCCTCTACAGCTAACTGTTCTCTACCTCCTAGTCCCTTTGCATATTCTCTTAGTCTCTTAGCTAGTTCTATCTCAGTAGCACCACCACCGATCACATAGAGGCCATCTTTGAGTACTGATGCTACAGCTCCTATTGAATCTTTAATAGCTCTCTCTACCTCACTAGTAACATGCTCTGTACCTCCTCTTATAAATATAGTAACACTCTTGGAATCTTTTGCCCCTTCTACAAATATCATAGCTTCTCCCCCCACTTTTCTTTCCTCTACCAGATCAGCATATCCTAGATCTTTATCTGTTAGATCTTCTATAGATGTAGCAATTCTTGCACCAGTAGCTCTTGCCAATTTATCCATATCGCTCTTCTTGACTCTTCTTGCTGCTAGGATACCATTCTTTGCTAGATAATATTGTGCTATATCATCTATACCTTTCTGCACAAATACTACATTAGCTCCAACACTCTTTATCTTATCAACCATTCTTCTAAGTATTTCCTCTTCTTTCTTCAGGAATGCTTCTAGTTGATCTGGGGAGGTTATGGATATTCTTGCATCTGTTTCAGTTTTCTCTATTTCAAGAGGTGCATCTAGTAATGCTATCTTAGCCTTCTCTATTCTCTTTGGCATTCCACTGTGAACTACTTCTTTATCCAACACTATCCCTTTGATGAGTTTTGTATCATTTACAGAGCCTCCAGCCTTTTTCTCTATCTTAATCAGATCTAGATCTATTACTATTTTTCCATCAACCTTTTCCACAACATGAGTTACTGCATCTACAACCATAGTTGCTATGTGATCCTTATCAATATCGCTTCCTATTCCCTTGCTCCCTAAGGCCACTTTAGCTATTTTCTTCAACTCTTCCTTCTTAGTAACGTCTACCTTGCCAGCGATATTAATCAATTCTTCTTGAGCTCTCTTCTCTGCAAGTTCATAACCTCTAACTATAGTAGTTGGATGGATATTTTTGTCTATTAACTGACTAGCATTTCTGAGTAAATTTCCTGCTATAACTACAGAGGTAGTAGTTCCATCACCAACCTCCTTATCCTGAGTTTTTGCTACTTCTACTAACAGCTTTGCAGTAGGATGATCTACATTCATCTCCTGTAGTATAGTTGCTCCATCATTAGTTATTATTATATCCCCCAAGTCACTGACTAGCATTTTGTCCATACCTTTAGGCCCTAGAGTAGTTTTTAGGATCTGGGCTATTGCATAGGCTATTGCTATATTCAATCGCATTGCATCCCTTCCTATTATCCTCTGAGAGCCTTCAGGCATTACATCTTGAGAAATTTTGTTGTTTGCCATTTCCAATCACCAATTTAATTAAATATCGTAACTTTTAAAAAGCTTTTTATGATTGTCGAGTAGATTTATAATATAAACTATTTAAAATTATTCTGATATATCATTAAATTATGTTTGAGGAGGGAAAGAGATTAGTTGTAAAAGGGTGGGTATATAGGATCAGAAAGTTGGGTGATGATAAGATATTCATAGTATTAAGAAATGCAAAGACCATATTGCAAGGTGTTGTTGATAGATCTCGAGTTGAAGATAGATTGTGGAAGATTGCTGAGAGTCTCTACATAGAGAGTTCTATACAGATGGGAGGGATAATTGTTGCTGATTCTAGAGCTCCTGGTGGATATGAGTTAAAAGTAGATGAGCTTGAAGCAATACATGTGGGTGAGCCATTTCCCATATCCAAAGATCAATCGGAAGAATTTCTATTAGATAATCGCCATCTGTGGGTCCGATCTCAAAAACTTACAAAGGTATTTCAAGCTCGACACCATCTGATCAGATATTTAGAAGAGTATTTGCATTTGAATGGATTCTATAGGTTTGATCCTCCAATCATAACTGCATCAGGTGCTGAGGGAGGGGCAGATATGTTTGAGATTGATTATTTTGGTAATAGAGCTTACCTTACGCAGAGTTCACAGATGTATGGGGAGGCAGGAATATTTGCTCTAGAGAGAGTTTATACATTTGCCCCATCTTTCAGAGCTGAGAAAAGTAGAACCAGAAGACATCTAGCTGAATATTGGCATCTAGAACCTGAAGCTGCATTTGTAGATTGGAGAGAGAATATGAAAATTCAAGAGGGGTTGATAGAGTACGCAGTGCAAAAATTCCTAGCTAATCATCCTGATTTGGTTGAATATTTTGGAATTAGAGATAAGTTAGAGAAGATAAAATCTCCTTTCCCTGTTTTAACATATTATGAAGCTGTTGATATGGTTAATAGGCTTGGAGGAAAGATGGAATATGGTGAGGATTTTGGGGCTGATGAGGAAGCATTGATATCATCTCAATATGATAAGCCTGTGTTTATCGTTAAGTATCCAAAGAAGATAAAGGCATTTTATATGAAACAGGATCCAGATGATCCGGAACTAGTTCTGAATGATGATATGATCGCTCCATATGGGCATGGGGAGATAATAGGTGGTAGTGAAAGGATCTGGGATCTTGAAGAATTAAAATCTAGAATGAGAGAGGTGTCTTTGCCCGAGCAGAATTATCAATGGTATTTGGATTTGCGAAGATTTGGATCAGTACCACATTCTGGATTTGGTCTTGGTATTGAGCGATTTATAAAATTTGTACTCAATTTGGATCACATAAGAGATGCAATTCCATTCCCTAGAACAATAAATAGATACTATCCATAACCTTTTTAAATACTTTTTTACAATATAATTATATGCACGCCTTTGTGCAACTCCCGTATCACAATAACTTGTTTATATATAATATGAATAATATATCCCCCAAGAGGGGGAGGACAGGATTTCTCATGATTGTTGTTTCTGTGTTTCGTAGGATTTTTGATATTGATAAGGTGATTGGAAATGGAAGGTGAGGTAATTTTTGCCACAGGTAAAGATCTGAAGGTTGGTAAGTATGTAGTTATAGACGGAATTCCTTGCAGAGTTGTTGAGATAGATGTCTCTAAGCCAGGAAAACATGGAGCTGCAAAGATGAGAGTGACTGGAATAGGATTGTTTGGAGGTGAGAAAAAAGTATTATTAATACCAGCAGATGCAGAGGTTCAGGTTCCTGTAATAAAGAAGAGAACCGCTCAGGTGATAAGTGTTCTAGGTGATACTGCACAGGTTATGGATAAGGAAACTTATGAAACCTTTGATGTATTTGTACCTGAGGAAGTTAAAGAATCTGTCTCTGAAGGTAAGGAAGTAGAGATTGTAGAGGCTATGGGACAGAGACAGATTGTAAGAACATTTAAATGATACTTGGGTGATGATTATGAAGACGAAGATAATTGCAAAGAAGATGAATACTATTCTATCTAGGATAGAGTATGTAATAAACATGTCTTTTGATGGAGCTACACCATCCATAAAGGATATAAGGCAGAATCTAGTGTCCTATCTAGGTGTTGAGCCAGATAGATTGGTTATAAAAAATATAGAGCAGAGGTATGGTTCTAGAGAGCTGAAGATAAACTGTTATGTATACGAGAAGATAGAGGTTTTGAAACAGTTAGAACCTGTTTATGTTTTAAAAAGAAACGGTCTTTTGAATTCCGAGCCCGCATAAAGAAATATCTAATGTGATGATACCGTTCCAGTCTGATTCGTGATGACCAGAGTAGCTACTGATAAGTTTTATATAACTCTAGGAGTTCTTCTAATGAGAGTTCATCCGCCCTTCTTTCTGCGTATTTTTCATCAACACCCTTCAGTACATTCTTTAGTTTTTTATTCTTCTGAGTGAATATACTTCTTATAAAATTCTCAAACCCAGTATCCCTCTCCCTTATTTTCTCTAGCATCACTATAGTAGAGTCTACTTTTGGAATTGGAGAGAAACTATATTTAGATACTCTTCTGAGAGGGATAATGTTGAAATAGTATTGGGCCATTACAGATAATCTCCCATATTTTCTATCTCGCTCTTTCATTAACATCTTGTCCACAAATTCGCTCTGAAACATCAGGATTGCTCTATAAAAATTCCAATCTAGTAATCTAAATAGTATAGGTGAGGAGATATAATAGGGAATATTCCCAACTATCCAATCAACATCAAATGGTTCAACTCTCAAAAAATCCGCATGAATCACATGATGTGCAATTGTTTCCAACATCTGAATAAATCTAGAATCAATTTCTACTACCCATACCTCTCCCCTACTAATCAGGTATCTTGTTAATCTTCCATCTCCCCCACCTATCTCTAGAATTCTCCCAGATACATGTGAGGAGATATACTCTAGAATGCGCCTATCTCTTAGGAATACTTGACCTAATTTGCTCATATGAACTTTTGAGAGGATCTAATATCACATAATCCACCTTTCTTATACTATTTATATCTTTGGATCCTGTGAGAAACATTGCCCCTTTAAACTGTTGTATTATAAGATCTAATATATTGCTACTCTTTCCCATAGCCATCTCTAAAAACGGTTTTGCCATACCAAACAGTTCAGCACCCAGCAGAATAGTCTTGAATCCATCTACACCATTTCTGATTCCCCCACTTGCCAATAGTTTAGCTCTATTGCTATTCATAAGTAACGCTAAAGCAGTTGGTATTCCCCAATTCTCAAAACCCTTAGGAGCATCAGGATTTCGCAAATACTCTATCTTAGTCCAACTCGTGCCACCAGCTCCTGCCACATCATAATATGCAACTTTACTATCCCTCAATCTATCTATAACGTAATAACTCAGACCAGCCCCAACCTCCTTAACTATCACTCTGGTATCATCAGCTAATTCTACTATTCTATCCATAACACCATCCCAGTTCAGATCTCCCTCTTTCTGTATTAATTCCTGAGCAGGATTAAGATGAATTGCTATTGCATCTGCTTCTATACTATCCATTGAATCCAATATTGTTCTATTAGAATACTCTTTGAGCTGAACTCCACCTATGTTAGCTATCATAAATATATCCTTACCTCTTTTAACATCATATGTGTATTTTAGATTAGGATTTTTTAGCATAGCTCTTATACTCCCTAATCCCAACGGTATATTATATTTCTCTGCGATATTTGCTAGCTCAGAATTTATCTTGTAAGCATCATTAAATCCTCCTGTCATACCTGAAATATATATAGGATAACTAAAATGTTTACCAAAAAACACAACACTAGTATCTATCCTATCGTAATCAATCTCTGGAAGAGCATTATGAATTGGTATTACGAATTCCAACCATGAGGTTAGATCATACTGCGAATCTGGTCGTAAAGAATTCATTACGTGATCTCTCTTCCTCCTTTCTATTTCACTATCCATAATTTAAGATCATCAATAAAGCTTTAAAGTTAAACCCTATTTTATATTGAATCATGTATGAAGAGTATTTGAAATTTTCCATGAATATAGCTAGAGAAGCAGGAAATATATTGAAGAGATATTTCAGGGATGAACTACAGGAAATGGAAAAGGGAGTTGGGGATTTGGTCACCGAAGCAGATAGAGCTTCGGAAGAATATTTAATAAGAGCTATAAAGGATAGTTATCCTAATCATGCTATTTTAGCTGAGGAGAGTGGATATAGTGAGGGGAGCGAATATACTTGGGTGATAGATCCTCTAGATGGGACTACGAATTTTAGACATCATATCCCCTATTTCAATGTGTCAATAGCCTTAGAACACAAGCAAGAAGTTGTTGTTGGAGTTGTATATAATCCTATTTTAGATGAAATGTTCTATGCTACCAAAGATTCTGAGGCTAGATTGAATGGTAAGAAGATCACACCTGCACAGGATTTAGATTTGAAAAATATGTTTATAGGAATATGTCGTGGTAATGATAGATCTAGTAAAGAGGAATTCATCAGATTAACTGAACAGTATGTATTCAAAGCCAGAGAGATTAGAAGACTGGGAAGTGCTGCTCTGGAGATATGTTATGTTGCCTCTGGAAGATTGGCAGCATTTATAGGGTTGAATCTTAAACCCTGGGACTATAGAGCGGCCATGTTGATTGCTGAACGGGCGGGATGTTATCTAATAGATCATGATGATAAAATTGAGGTTTATGGATCTAAAAAGATTGCTGAAAAAATAAAATCACAATCATCCTAAAATTAGTTCGAATCTTTTACAATTCTCTAGGTATACTAATTTTATGTCTGGTTAGATATAATTTAATTATGGATCATTGAGTTTTGTAAAGTGCGGCCACCGGGATTCGAACCCGGGTCTTCAGCTTGGAAGGCTGACATCCTACCACTAGACTATGGCCGCTAATCCAATTTTATATCAAACCATTATTTTTAAAATCCTACAGATATCTTTCATAATCATGAGCTGAATTGTATATTTTAGTATCCTTGATCTCCTGCTGCTTCAGATTCAAATATTCATTTATTATCGAAGAGCTTACGAATCCCTTGAGATAATTACGATCAGATTGGAAACTCTCCAGAACTTCCTCAAGAGAATGTGGTAATGTGTCTATTCTCTTTTCTTTCAGATCTTTTAGACTCATAAGTTTGGGATTTGTAGTAACCTCATACTCTAGGGACATTTTTTTCTTTATACCATCATAACCTGCGGCTAGAATAGCTGTTAAACCTAAAATAGGATGTGCAGAGCTATCTGGGAATAGCAGTCTTATCTCCCCCTTACCTCTAGTATTTATCTCCACAGCTGTACTAGGATTGTAGCTCCTAGAATAGCATCTATAGAACCCTTCATTCTGAATTCTCCTATACGAATTGGTAGTTGGATTAGTGAATAGCATAATGCTATTTATATGTTCTAAGATTCCAGCTACAAAATACCTAACCTCTTCCTTCAAATCTTTATTATCTACAAAATCTCCCACTATTCTCAACTCTAATGAATTACCCTTATGACCTGCGAATAGATATGGGATATATGTGATATATGTGCCTGTAGCTGTCCCTAGTGCTCTGGTTATATATTTTATGTCCAACAGACTTTGAGCCGCTCTTATAGGGTCCATATGATCCATTACGATTTTATGTTGCGATGGGGAGTAAGAATGGTAATGTGATTCCACGTCATATCTGAATAGTTGGAGATTAGAAACTATCTGTTGCCTAAGAGCTACGTAAAAATCTGCAGGGTATGATGAGAATATATTTTCCTGCTGAGAATGGTAGTTCATATTCCACTTTCCCTCTTTGGTATCTAGATTGATAGCAGGTCCTTTATCTTTAGTGATTCTATCTATGTTAACATTCTCTACAATATAGTACTCTATAGCTGGTTGTACAAGGAACTGGATCTGATCCTGGAGGGATTCCACTGTTTTCTCTAAACTGCTAAACATATCAAACTCCATAGAGTCATCAGCTAAGTATAATCTGCTCAGAAACCTGGCTGTAAATACATACCACGGTATTACCTGATATGTATCTAATTTGGGTTTAAGATAAACCTCCTCTCCGAACATCTGGAATATATCTCTATTAGAATATCCATACTCTAATATGTCTGTATTAAACCTGGATTTAGATATAAAAACCTCTTTTATCTCTCCAAGTATGTTTGGAAATTGTAATGCTATATACTCTACCCTATCTTCATCCATTCGAGCTTTTATCGTTTCTAATTCCATAATTATGTTAGAATAGATATCCTTAAAAATAGTTGTGCATTAAAACTAATTATGAGACTCTCTTTACCAAATCTTCCATATGATTACAGTGCTCTAGAACCAGTGATAAGCAGAGAGATTATGGAATTGCATCACAAGAAACATCATCAGAGCTATGTGGATGGAGCTAATAGAGCTCTTGAAAAATTGGAGAGATACAGAAAGGGTGAGATTGAGATAGATATTAGAGCAGTACTGAGGGATCTATCTTTCCACATGAATGGACATGAATTACACACTCTATTCTGGAACATTATGAGACCAGCTAGAGAAAATAACTCTCCAACTGGTAGAATAGAGGAGATTATACTTCAGAACTATCCATCCTTTCAATCTTTTCAGAGAGAATTTAGTGATACTGCTAAGAATGTAGAGGGTTCTGGGTGGGCTATAGCATTTGTATATAGTGATAATATAGGTATTATGACTATTGAGAAACATAATCTCATGCATATAGCTAATTCTAAAACCATCCTAGCTCTAGATGTATGGGAACATGCGTATTACTTACAGTACAAGAATAATCGGGCAGAATATGTAGATAAGTGGTGGAAAGTGGTAAATTGGGATGCTATTAACC
This sequence comes from Candidatus Anstonellales archaeon, assembly GCA_038740615.1. Lineage (GTDB taxonomy): Archaea > Micrarchaeota > Micrarchaeia > Anstonellales > J096 > JAADEL01. The sequence continues at coordinate 8,837 of JAVYLQ010000003.1, forward strand.
GATTACTATGAAAAGATTGAAATTTAGGTGGAGAGACAGAGAGTGGGAAGGGATATTTGTAAACTCTATAGGCGATCTTCTAGAGATAAAGCTTAGAAATGGTTATAATATATTGATAGAATCTAAAGATGTGGATATAATTCATGAAGAGGAGATTGTAAAACAGAATCCAGAGATTCTAGATGAGAGTGGGGAGTATAGTATAATACTGACAGGCGGAACTATAATGTCTAAAGTAGATTACTCAACAGGAGCGGTATATCCGTCATTTGATCTCAGTGAAATAATCAGAGAACCTAGTAAGAAAATAAGTCTTAGTGAAATTAAATTCAGTGAGGCAATGGAACCTAGAGATTGGGAAGAGATGGCTAGATTATGTTATAGAGAATTAAGTGATGGTAAGAAAGTTATTGTTCTGCATGGTACAGATACAATGACTTATTCTGCATCAGCAGTTGGTTTTGCAATCAGAGATTTCCCCAGGCCAGTGGTTTTTGTTGGATCTCAGCGATCTAGTGATAGACCTAGCAGCGATCAATCTATGAATATCAGAGCAGCTTTCAGAGTAGCTAATAGCGACATAGGGGAGAGTGTTATAGTGATGCATGATACAATTTCCGATCAATCTGTGGGTATTTTTAGAGCTGTTAGAACCAGAAAATCCCACACATCTAGGCGAGATGCATTCAGGGCTGTTGGGCAGGGAAAAATAGGGATAGTGAATTTCCCTAGTGAAGAGATTATAAAAAACAATGCTTACACAGAAACCAGAGATTTATCAGATCTTAAGGGAAAGTTTAGTAATAGTGTGGGGGTGATATACTTCTACCCAGGTATGGAGGAATATGTTATAGATGTATTTGCACAGAGATACAAAGCTATATTATTGATTGGTACGGGTTTGGGTCATATTGCCCCTAAACTGATCTATAAACTTGGTGAGTATAAGGATAGGATATTTGCAATCACCTCTCAAACCATAGAGGGCAGAATTAATCTGAATGTTTATAGAACTGGTAGAGAGATGTTGAATTACGGGATTTTGGGGAATCTAACAGATATGTTGCCAGAAGTAGCTTATGTAAAATTGAGTTGGATTCTTGGAAACGGATTGGATAGAAAAATATACGAACAGAACTTGATCAATGAGATTGAAGCTAGATCAATCTATTCATCTGGGGCATAGAAATAGAATTTTTCCCTATCCCATTCTAATATTTCTTCATCCTTAAAGAACAATTCAATTTCTCTTTTAGCTGCTTCAGAGCTATCACTTGCATGTACCAGATTCCTAGAGAAACTATTCGATAGATCTCCGCGTATTGTACCTGGTTGAGCTTTTCTAGCATTTGTTGCCCCCACCATATTTCTTACTACCTCCACAGCCTCCTTTCCCTCTATAACCATAGCTACGATAGGACCGGATGTTATAAATCTCTCTAGGTCCGGATAGAATGGTTTGCTCAAGTGTTGTTCATAATGTCTTTTGGATAGTTCTGGTGACACTTTCATCATCTTCATTCCAACTATCTTCAAACCTTTTTTCTCAAATCTGGATATTATCTCACCTATCAATCCTCTGTATACACCATCAGGTTTGATTAGGACTAGTGTTCTGTCCATTATCCATTCACCCATTTCAGCTTCTTAGGATCTCTTCTCAACTTTAGCATAGATCTTCTACATTTAGATGAGCAGAACACATAACCCTTTCCAGTAGCAGTATAGTAGTAAACAGCTCTATCTGGTTTGATCTCATCACCACAGAATGAGCACTTCATGTTTATCTCCTCTCCTCTCTAGCTTCTCTCTCTGTTTCTCTGAGCACGATTCTCATCCCCTTGTATACTGGCCCTTTGATATTTCTGAGTATTGTTCTGCCCTGATCAGGTCCTTCAAGTATCTGTACCAGACACTGGTAGATCTCTCCATACACTCCTGCCTTGGATTTTATCTCAACAATCTCAGCCAGAAATGCACCTCCTTCAGTGTCCCCCATTTTACTCTACCTTTGGCAACTTTGAAAGTAATTGTTCGAATTTTGCCTTAGCATTTCCAGGATCGATCACAACTACTGAAGAGGCACTTACTTTCTTACCCGCAGCCTTGCCAAGAGCATCTTTATTAGATACATATGCTAGAGATACTCCTTTTTCCTTTGCCAGTTTAGGTAAATGGGATACCAGTTCTGGTGGGTTTACATCTTCAGCGATTACAACTAGCTTTGCAACACCTCTCTGTACAGCTTTAGTAACTTCGTTTACACCTGCTCTTACTTTACCTCCGGCAGCAACTACTTCATTTAGAACAGTTAGAACTTCTGCTTTTACTTCATCGGACAGTTTCATAATCAACACCTCTGCACTTTTTATTACATGGATAACATTTAAAATCTAATGCTATCTATTAGATTTATGAAAATAGGAATTATATCAGATACTCATATAGGATTAGCTAGAGATTCTTTTAGAGCTGAGGTTATAAAAAACTATAGAAATGCTATTCAGATGTTAAAAGACTCAGATATTATAATTCACGGTGGGGATATATTTGATAAGAATGATGTTAGAGTAGATGTGTTTTCAGAGTTTCTAGAACCTATCTCAGAGATGGAGCTTCGTATGTTCTATATTTTAGGTAATCATGATATAATGCGAACTAATCTAATTACGGATATAGATCGTTTCAGATCTATAAAATCTGTTAGAGATATTTTCTTAGGGAAGCTCAGTGATGATGGTATAAGGTATTATCAGGAAGAAAATGTAGTGATATATGGGATTGATTATGATGAATACGATGCGCATTCCAAAATAGAGATGCTAAACAGGAGATTGGATAGGAGTAAGATAAATATACTGGTGATCCACCAGGATATTAAAAGAAATGGTTTTGATGGGTTAGATCCCGATTACTTGTTAAGAACAGGATTTGATATTATAGTAGATGGGCATATACATAGTAGAGAATTTATTCAAAACAAGCTACTAATAGCTGGTTCTACATCTATAACCCGATTTGATAGAGATGATTTTGCCAGAGATAAAGCTGTTTATATATACGATACTGAAACTCGAACATTGAAAGAGATACCAATCCCTAACCAGACCAGAGGGGTTTCTTACTATCTAGATGTGGTAGGGGAGGATATTAGTAGAATACACCAGAGGATTGATGAGATATTAAATAAACACCCTAATGAGTTCATTAAGATAGATCTGAAAGTTGATAAACCTATAAATATATCGAAATACAGAGATCCTAGGGTAAAAATCGATATGAGAACAGTAGCTGTAAAAGATAATAATGTGATCGATAACATGGAGATAGTTGATATAGATAAATATATGAAGAGTAATTGGAATTATAATTATTCGTACGAAGAATTCTTAGATATTATTCAAGATCCAGATAGTGCTGTAGATAAATTGGTATTATTAAAAAAGGATGGTAAAATATGAAAGAAGTTGTTGTTCTAGCAGCAGGAATGTCTAAGAGAATGAGACCATTTGAGATGAAACCAGTATTGAAAATAGCCGGTAAAACCATCATAGATAGAATATTAGAGAGCTGGCAAGGATACAAAATCTATGTGGTGTATCGAGATGAGAGGATCAAAGAGTTAATAAGAACCCCTGGTATAACTTTTGTGGAGCAATTGGAGGATATGCCCGGAACCGCTGGAGCAATCTATTCTACTAAAGATATCATAAAAGGAAATAGTTTCTTTGTAATATCTGCAGATCACGTATTAGATCCAAGTATTTTCAATAGGATTCAGAATTCAAAGCCAAATACAATTGCTGTGAAGAGAGTAAATAATCCTGAAAAGTACGGAGTAGTGATGTTAAAAAATGGTAAGATTGTGGATATTGTTGAGAAACCTTCTAATCCTAAGACAAATTTGGTTAATATAGGAATATATCACTTTGATCGATCTGTATTTGATCATATTGCCAGAATAGAGATGTCTGCCAGAGGTGAGTATGAAATAACAGATATACTTATAGATAAGAGGGCTCTTGTTGTTGAGGATGAATTCTGGATGGATGTTGCCTATCCTTGGGAACTGTTAGAAGCTATGAAATATATAATTTCTAGAGAACCCGAACGAAATAATGGTGAATTGATAGGCAATAATACTATAATGGGTAAAGTTATAATAGAGGAGGGTGCAGTAATATTGAATTCTACAATAGAAGGACCTGTTTATATAGGTAAGAATGTAAAGATAGGGCCGTATGCTTATATTAAAGGTCCTGCTAGTATAGAAGAGGATTCAGAAATAGGTATAGGAAGTACTGTAAAAAATTCTATAATAATGCAAGGTACTAAGGCAAAACATTTAAATTACATAGGAGATTCTGTAATAGGGAAACATGTGAACTTTGGTGCTGGTTCTGTAATTGCAAATCTGAGGTTTGATGAGAGAAATGTGATGCCAATGAATACTAGAAAGTTTGGGGCAGTGATAGGAGATAATACAAAAACGGGTGTGAATAGTATGATAATGCCTGGTAGTATTGTCCCTAGTAACTCTATAATATATCCAGGACAGATATACAAGAATGATCAGTAAATTATCTTTATTTTCTCCAAATAATCCTCTACCGTGTATAGTTGAATCCTATCGTTCCTTATGTAATTGATTATTAGCATACCTCCATTTACATAATAGAGCTTAGATTGAAGATCTTGTAGATCAAAGTAATCTTTAGTTAATATTATAATTTCTTTATTGTCAGATATTTGCTCAGCTATTGATTTAACAATCTCTTCAACCCTGTTCGGCTCGTATAAATATATTATTCCATCTCCATATTCTGTGGTAAAATTGACCCTGTTATTTTGATCTAATTCATATATAATCCCTCTCTCTAATCCTTGATCTCTTATTAATCTATACATAACCAATTGTTCTATTGTGTAACCACTATTCCTCTCCCATTCTGTAGGTATATAATAGTCTTTGTATTTCTTCAGGACTCCTCTCATAACCAGAGTGTTTAGTACTATGGATAGAGAATTGGTATCTATAACAGCATTCTCCAGTCTTATATCTATCTCCTTCAATCCTTCTGCGATCTCCGATTCCGTTAGAGGTATATTTTTCCACTTGTAATAGTTCTCAATAGTTTCAAAAGCTCTTATTATATACTCCTCATCTAACTTGATTTGGATTGTTTCAACTGGAGGGAATACTTCTGGTATATCAATTGAATATTTGATTGGTGGTTTTGGCCTTAAGTAATTAGATACCACAACTACTATAACAGATACTACTATAGTGAATAATCCTAGAGGATTCCCAAAGATTAATCTATCTATAGAGGTTCTTGGTAGGACTCTGAATGTTGCTTCATAAGTTTTACCTTTGATCTCTATTTTTATAGTATAATTCCCAGTCTGTAATGGTTGATTGAGAGGAATAACTATACCACTAGTATCAACAAATCTTTCCTCTCTCATTCTATCTTCCCAAGGTAAGAAGTACTTTATATTCTCTAAATATAGAGGAGTTCCATCGTAAGAATAGAAATTTATAACAACCTCTCTACCTGATCGGGATTCCTTGTACGATGCAGTTGGATATATATCTGAAGCTGTTATGATTGTTTTTGAGAATAGATTAACTCCATCAGCTTCCCATAACTCTATTTTATATGTTCCTTCACTAAGATCTAATGATCTTCTGTATTCAACATTTACTCTTGGCTCAAAATTACCTATTTTAATAGTAGGTAACACCATGGAATTTGAAGAGTTCATCAATCTTATTTCTAAGCTACGTCTCTCATTTCTAATACCATAAGGATCGTATCTAATATCAAAGATCTGTTCTGTCTTTGGTAAGAAAATTCTCTCTTTTGGCAGAATTATCCCTCTAGAATAAGGATATAAGTTTATTGATATGAAAAATCTATTCTTAGGATCTGTAGAGTATATGATTACTGTGTTTCCTAGTCTTTCCCCAGATAATGGCAACATTACTTGTCTATCTATCAAATTAACACTAGGAATAGTTTTTCTTAGAGCTCTGCTCCAAAGGCCTGTTTCAAAATCAACTCTAAATGCATAATACAATTGAGATAAGTTGTAACCTATAGCATTTAGTTCCTCAGGGAAAAATATGTAAAATCTCCTTCTACCCTCATCCCAGAAATAGCTGGTCATTCCGTTTATATTAGACCCTGGAATTCGATAATTTACTCTAACACCATCTCCTAGTACAGGATGTTTGATTCTTATATTCTGTTCAATCTGAAATGAGAATAGATTGTGTTTAATAGGAGATTGACCGATAGGTCTATAATTCTCTGGAATGGATTTAGAAATAAATATGAAATTTAGATGATTTCTTGCACTATTTATAACCTCATAAGTTTTATAATCTAGTACCTGACCAAAGTATATTACAAATGACCCCTCTGGAACAGAATCTAATTCAGAAGAATCTATGATTCTGTATTTGTAATCCATATACTGAGTCAATTCATACACTAAACTCATAATGCTCGGATCCATCGGCTTTACTAAGTAGAATTCTTTTATAACCGGAATAGGCGAATGAACTATATTAACTGATATATTGTCAGGACTCTTGAGATTGATTATGGGTACGAAAGATGAACTACCTACAGCTCCATAATAACCATAGAATGCATCAAACACAACAGGAGGATTTATATTTATCTCCTCTACCTGATTCAATTCCCCTAGGATACTCATCAAATTCAGGAAACCCCAAACTATTAGAATGACAAAAATAATTGCAGGTAGGATTGTTAAGATAGTCCCCAAACTATCTTCTTTTTTTAATTTCTGAAAGTATTGCTGCTCTAGTTGTTCCCTCTTAATAGCTTGTGTGTAGGGTTTGAGAATCTGAATTTTGAATATCTGACCTATGTAATTTTTCAAAATCTGTATCTTCACTACCCTATCACCTTAATGTATTTCTCCTTAATTAAATAATCTAAATTTTCCTTAACTCTCTGCTCAGGAATATTGTAGAATGATGCAAACTCTAGTATTGCAATATTACCATTGTTCTCTTTCACCCATTCTAGAATCTTCTCTCTAATCTGTTCATCTGACAACGTCTCATATTTCTTAATCTTTAACATAGCCTTTTCGTATTCCTCATTTAGACTAATAAGTCTCTTTTCCAAATCAGATTTCTCTAATTCCAGCTTAGCTATTCTTTTCTCTAGTGTATTGATCTGACCTCTAAGCTGTTCTATTTTCATTAATTCTTCTCTAACATTCGTGGGTACAGATTGGAATATGTCATTTATTGCAAAATCTATTATCTTTATTAAATCAGATAAATCCAAAGAGTAATATTGTGCCACCTGACTTATAATTGGAATTACTTTCTTTATAACATCCCATCTCCTAAAAGCCTCCTCATAACCAGCCTCTGTGTACATTATATCAATACTATCAGCTTTAAATTCTACTATATAATAACTCTCTGGATTACCTGAAACATCCTTTCGCTCTAAGTATCCTATGCTAACACTATCTCCCCTATCTAATACATAGAAACCTGTTATAGATTTGATTACACTTTTAACTCTATCAATACTCTGGCAATTAGCTTTTATCGTTATTCTCTTTGCCATTCTCACCACCTATCATCACAGGTGTTTCCTCTATAGCCGGAATGTATTTTGTTAATATAACAAGAACTAAAAACAGTAGTCCTAATATTACACCTCCTATTAGAGAACTTATTGCCTGAGCAGGATTGTTCAATGCACTTATAACTAATAATACTGTAAATGCAATTCCAATTATAACTCCTAATACTATAGCGTTCTCAAAATCTTTCCTTCTCTTCTTATACTCTTCTATAGATTTTTTAGCCACATACAATTCATTCCCCTGGTAAGTACCCATCAGTTTTTTGTATCTAACAATCAAATCTAGAACTACATCAGATTTAATCCTGTAAGCTTCTCCCTCCTTAATCTCCTCTCTGGATATTATATCAACCTTCACAGTTTCACCTCTGCTATTCTCTCACTACCCTTGATTCTCATCTGTGCTCTAAGTATTGCCTTAGCTATAGTTTGATCCTCTACTCCAAGATCTTTCAGAAATTCTACTATCAATTTCCTATCTATACCCTCTAGCATCATGAGCTTTACAAATTCAATCACATCTAATCTATTATTATTTTTCTCAAAGCTAGAGGATATTGATTCTATAGATTTTATATCCACTCCCATTGCTCTGAGCTTGGATCGGAATTCTTCTCTAGTTATAGATACACTTCCCATAGTATCACCTTCAATAACATTTAACATAATGAAATAATCTTTGATAACAATCTCTCCCTCTATCTTGCTCAGAATAACTGTATTTGAAAAGTTTCCAGACACATAGTATGATAAATACATTGCACCCTGACCAACTCCAAATGATTGGATTTTCTCTCTTACAAAATTGCTAAATCTCAGACTACCCTGAAGATAGTTGAGGTAGTTCTCGAATCTAATCTTGAGCATCAGTACTGTTCCAGCATTACTGAATATTGCTTCAGCTATATCTACAGGGTTCTGACTAGCGATTATCATGCTGAATCCATATTTTCTACCTTCTCTAACTATCATAACTACGTCGCTGTTCTCTTCCTTACTGATCTTCCACGCCTCATCTATCACAACGAACAATCTAATACCTTTTATTCTTCTGAAATCCTCTGTTCTCATCTTCTCCTTTATAAATTGCAATACTGTTAATGCACCCAGAGCTCTCATCTGTTCACTAGGTAGTGTTGATAGATCTAGATCAACCAATCCAGATGATATCAATTCATCAAGAGATAATGTACTCTTATTAGCAAAATAATCGTCTCCAGGTCTTGTAAATTGTCTGAGCTTATGGGTAAGTGTCTGTAATTCTCTCTTGATATATGGATTTGATTCTAATTCTATTTTCTCCTCTAACAGCTTAACCACATCTTTAAGTGTTGGAGGTTCAAGAGGTCTACCAAGCGGATCATATTGTTCACTAGAATCTAATCTGAATCCGGCGTTCAGATATGCTGTCTCTAGTGCCCATTCCAGCAGTCTCTTCTGTTCCTGACTTTCAGATATTCCTACTAATAGATCTAGTGTCTGTACTATCTGCTGGATTCTGGCATAGGGTTTCATTCCACCTAAATCCATGATATTTAGATAATTCCCGCCCCCCAGAGATACCACCTTACCATTAGTCTGACTAACCCATTCTTTATACTCACCTGCCCAATCAATTATAACGGCATTAGCATTCCAAACATAACTGGCTCTGAGCAAGAACGTTTTTATAGTATAAGATTTTCCAGATCCACTTATTCCAACTATTACTATATGTGGATTGGTTAGGTACTTAGGATTCCAATATACAGGAGTGTTTAGAAATTCAGTTACTCCTAGATATATCCCTTCTGTAGGATCCCCAAAAAGTAGTTCTGGAGGAGGTTGGGGAGGATACTGCAGAGGAACTCTAGCGGATATTTCATAATTATTGCTCTCTATAAATTTAAAATTCCCGCCTAATACACCCACAATTATACACCTTGCTTAACTGCAACTTTACCAATTTCCTTGTACATCTCCTCTGTATCTGTTGGTATCACATACTCCATTTCTAGAACCTTTAATAGATCTGGACCTTTTATATCATAAACATCAACTCTCAGAGCATTAGCTAGACTACCCTTTAGATTGTCTATTTCAACTCTACTTTTCTCTATAACCTCATCTTTAGTATTTCCCTTAACAGTAACTTGGCAATAGATCAGTACATCCATAGGTCTGAATCCCTGCTCGAGTTTCTGAATCTGTTGTGTCCAATATGCTTTCTCCCTTTCCAATCTCTCTATGGTTAGTAGATCTGGAGATGGTGACTCTCTAGCCTTTTGCAATCTCAAAGATATTTCACTTCTCTTGGTTTCCAATTCTTTCTTCTTTGATGATATGTCTATTGCATACATTAGATAGGATATTTTGAATGGTTTTTTATAATTTATAACCAATTGTTCAAATTGTTTTTTACTATTTATCACGCTCTCTGGATTATCAGCAAATGCATCGTATATTTTAAGACCTATAAACCTACTTGCATAGTATTCATTACCAACCTGTTTTATAACCACATCCATACTTGGAGGGATTTCGTGCTTGGTATGATTCATAACAATAACTACGTTTTTGAGTTTGGTTAATGCAGGAAATGTCTGATCTCCAAAGAATAACATGGCTGCTGTTATAGCTGTAAATACAAGTGCAATTACAAGTAAGAATGGATTGTTAAATGAGAATGCCAATAATAGACTGGCTCCAGCGATTCCAATTAGAATGTATTTCTGAGTATTGGTATCAGTAGGCAACATTCCCCAACCACCCATAATTATTAGATTAGTATTCTTTAAAAATTTATCCAAACAATTTCATTCTATGCAATTCAGAGAATTATGTGAGTTTCTTGAGCTTATATCAAAGAACAGATCGAGGATATATATAACAGATCAATTATCTAAGTTATACTCTAACATATCATCGGAAGAAGCGATGATGGTTAGTTATATGCTAGTAGGCCAGATTGCTCCCTCCTATGTCTCTCTAGAGCTGGGGGTATCGAGCAATCTCATTTTACAAGCACTATCTGCAGTCACAGGAATCTCTAAGGATGATCTAGAATTGAATCTTAAAAAAAGCGGGGATATTGGAGATTTAGCATATAATATATTAAATAGAAAGGGGAGAATTAGATCTCTTATTAATAAGGAATTAGAAATTGCTGATGTATTCAATTCGTTGAAGAGGATCGCTCTTGAATCTAGTCAAAAAATTAAGATAGAGATCCTCATTAATCTCCTATCCAGAACCTCTCCTATCGAAGCTAAATATTTAACTAGATTTATTGTTAACAAGACTAGAATTGCAGTAGGGATAATGACTGTATTAGATAGCATCGCTAAGGCCAAGAATGTAGATAAAGATCATGTTAGGAGCATATATTATTTAATATCTGACATAGGTAAAACTACCCTTAAGATCTTTACAAATGATTTGAGTTATAGAGTAGAGCTATTCACTCCAATATCTCCTGCTCTAGCTGAGAGAGTAAAGGATGCTGAAGAGATATTAAGTAGATCTAATCCTGTTTTTATCGAATATAAATACGATGGATTTAGAGCTCAGATTCATAAACGAGGTAGGGATGTTAAGATTTTCTCTAGGAGATTAGAAGATATTACCAAATATATTCCTGAGATAGTGGAGGATGTTAGGAGAATTGAAGATGATTTTATACTTGAGGGGGAGATAGTATCGTTTGTAGATTCTAAACCCCTACCTTTCCAGGAGATTATCAAGAGAAAGAGGAAACACGATGTTATAGAGTATTCTAATAGAATACCTGTAGAGATATATGCCTTTGATATACTCTATCTCAATGGAGAGGAACTATACAATACTACATTTATCCATAGGAGAAATCTGTTAGAGGCGTTTATAAACAAGAGTGGATTTAGCAGAATCAAATTGAGTACAGGTGAGATGGTGGATAATAGTTCAAGAATCGAAGAGCTGTTCAATCAGGCGCTAGCATCTGGAATGGAAGGATTGATAGCTAAGAAGCCAGATAGTATATACACACCAGGTCAGAGAAATCATAATTGGATGAAGTTGAAAAAATCTGGAGATACAATAGATTGTGTTGTTGTTGGCTATTTCTATGGTCAAGGTAGATTGAAAGATTATCCGGGCTCTCTACTAGTGTGTGTTTATGATGAGCAACTAGATGAGTATCAGACAGTAGCTAAAGTATCTTCTGGATTATCAGAAGATGAATTCATGTTACTCAAGGAAAAACTGATCACTCTGGATTCACCTTATCTTAACATAAATACCAGAATGCAACCTGATGTATGGGTGGAGCCTAATGTGATATTAGAATTAGCCTATGATAACATAACTATCTCTCCTGTACACACATGTGCATATACAGAATTCAATGGTAAAGGATTGGCACTGCGTTTTCCTAGAGTTATCAGAATAAGAGATGATAAGGGAATAGGAGAGATAACAAGGTCGTTAGAGGTAGTAGATCTGTATAGATTACAAGGAGGAGAGATAGGAGAAGAATTGGAAGATACGGAATAGCTCTACGTATGTAGATCTCCTTTCCAGCGTTCTCCTTTACATAATCCTCATCTATAACCTTTCCTTGGATGTCTATCTCCCCTATAATACTCTGATCCACTTTTGTCCTAATTCGAATGATTCTATCCCTGAGAATTAATATTAATATATAAGTAACTATCATATGAAGCAGAGGATTGAAATACAGCAAAATAAGTGATATGGGTAAATATAGGTAATGTATAGCTAAGGCAACGGCGATCATTATTGAAGTATATAAAATATCTGGGAATTTAAGACCCATGTCTATCGCTATTACAGGCAATATAAACACTTCTGCATCTCCAAACACACCTAATCTATATAATATATACAGGACAATTGTCAACCCGATTAGAATTGCTAATCTATTGATCATATAAGCCTGATAGAGACCTATTAGATAGAATATATAAACCAACCCATCCGGCACGTTTCTATTATTCTTAACATCAAAATACGACAATATCCCTAGAAATACAAGATATATCAGTGTGAATTCTGTCATTTGTCTATTTCATCTAGTATAGCATCTATCATTTTAGTTGAGGGAATTCTGTTAGTTAGAAATAACAGCGAAATAGCTATCTCAAGCAATTCCCTGTCTTTTGGTAGATATATTTTATAAGTTCCTCCAGATCTGTATACATTCATGGTTACAAACATCCTATTCCATCCATCTATCTGATTTGTTCGCATATGTAATATATTATATGATTCATCCATAATAATCTCTAACATCTCCCCGGTGAATCTCTTTCTAAATTTATCTATTATATTCAAGAACTCATCCAACCATTGCTGCTCCTCTTCATCCAAGCCCTTTGGTTTATTTACGATTAACATATCAATTATATCCTCTCTACCTAAAACAATAGATGTATTCAATAAGACTACATAATAGTACAGAATATCCATTTCTTCTTTGTAGAGCTCAATCAGAGTATTCAATTTATTTACATCATCTTCAATACTTAGAGCTGAGATAAATGTTTTATATTTTGGAGGTAAATTTACAAATACTTGATCAGCGTATTCATATTCATCTAGTTCTAAATATATTATATACAAGAGATATTTAGATTTTGGATCATCTGATTCAGATAGTACTTCTATAGCTGCTCTAAGATAGTCTTGGTTACCTGTAGTGGAATAGAGTTCATAATATTTCTTAGCTAATCTATATTCTTTCATGGTATCAACAACGTTCCCTGATGTTCAAGATTTCTCACAACCCTATTTATATTCTCAATATTAGAATCTGTGAAGTATATGGGAATTTTGGATCTTTTTGCAATCTTTAGAGCGAATATATCAAATACAAAATTCTCACCAGCAACCCTATTATCATCTCTATTAGCTATACTTATGAATTCATCGATCGTAGCAGTAGATATGGGTTTAGCATCGGGATATCTCTTTGGGTCTCTATCGTATACATATGCGGTATTTGAGATATTGATGATCTTGGATGCACCTATTGATTCAGCTATAAGGGCAGCAACTGCATCAGTAGTTATTCCTGGGAAGAATCCTCCACTACACAACCAATCGTATTGATTAATAGCTATAGATGCTTCCTCTGCATTATACAGGAGCTTAGGATACACTAACATATCCTTTAGTGCGTATAGAATCAGAGTGGCATTTTTCCTAGTCTCCCATATGGCAAGCATATCATTTTCATACTCAGTCAATCCCAGCTTTCTCCCCTCATTTATAAATTCACGTGCTAATGGACCTCCACCCACTACAATAGCACCTCTGTAACCACGTAATTCTCGTATAAAGTTTAAGAAGCCCGAGATAAATTCGTGATTAATACCCTCAGATTTGCTGTAAAATATACTACCACCGACTGAAAATACGATTCTATTTAAATATGATTGTGACTGTTTCATTCTCCCATACTCTTGCAACAGATATGTTATATACAGATGCTCTCTGGTACAAACCTAATCTCGTGCCTCTATCATATAATCCAAAAGCAGATCCATCAGCTATCATGTGTTTTGGACCAAAGTAATTGAAGAAGTTTAGATACAGGTCTGGAAGGAAGTATACTCCATATGCATTCCAGGAGAAGTAATCACACCTGAATCTATAAACGTTATCCGAGTTCAATCTCTGTAATCCTCCAGTTTCTATATCCAGTAGGAATATCATACATGTATCATTCATACTCACTTTCAACACTAAGCTCATATCACCAGGATTGGATTGTAAATAATCTTTACCTGCCTGTAGAACTTCTATTTTAAAACCAGCAAGCTCTAGTACATCACCTTGCTTTAGATATATATCAAAAGTATCATTTCTATATAGTCTTATATTCTCAGGAGCTATAGTTTTTCCCACCTGAAAATCAGATTTCAATCTATAATAGGTTTCAAAATTCAGATCTCTTGCAGAAGGGATTATTACATATTCTATATCGTCGGAGTATGATTTTATGAATGAATATGCTTTAGCGTAAGTTTCCTCTGGAACACTCCAAATATAAACATCTAGTGTACCTCTCCTTATCAACACCATTCTCCCCTGCTTCTCCCCAAATCCAACATTGAAGAAAGTTATTATCAGAGGATCATACGGCATAAAGGTATAATTCTCCACATCTCTCTGTTTCTGTTCTGGGACATTACCCCAGTCTATTACGCTATTGTTAGAAGTATTGGTAGTTGGGATGTAGTTTGTGTCCATCCTCTCCGTCTCTCTAATAATCTCTATTCCCCCCTGTTGATCATTTGATACTAGAGGCTTCTGATTGTTGCTCTGATTATCCAAGCACCCTGCAAGTAATATAATGATAGCGAGAACAGCCAAATACATGAACTTATATTTAGGTTTGATTTTTTAAATCTTTATCTATATATTTTACCACCCTATCTCCAAAAATTCTGAATAATCTCTCAATATGTTCCTTCATAGTATTTTAAATACTGGTTCTGTTTTAAAAAATATCTCTGATAACATCTGCTTACTTCTTAGGATATGTTCATCCTTATCAACTGTTATTTCCATTGTAAAATTCCTGTTTTTCATTATATCCTTCTCCCCAGACACCATAAACACCCCTCTCACCACAGTTCTGCTCAGCATTACCTCTAGGAATTTAGAAAAAGAATTAATATCATTCTTCTCCAATCCACTATCTGTAGTTAATATATTCAGGAATACAGGGGATTCGAGTTTAGATAGAACAGAATTATACTCATAGGATATATCATTCAGTAGGCTAGGTGAATCTATAAATATCACTCTATCATCTTGATAATCTATTCTATTACTTTTTGAGAATGCATCAATAACCAGATCTATCTTGTGAGGAACTCTGTATCTCCTCAATTTCTGCTCAATTGTATTCCAACCTTCTCTGAAAGTTACAAGAACATTATATGTATTTTTACCCATCAGTGCAAATGTTATCATACCATCGTAGGAAGTTGATGGAAACTTTACAACAATATTGTCCCCTTGTCTAAACCCACCATCTAGAATATAATTCAGTTCCTCTATAAATGTCTCTATTATCATTTTTCCCTCACTTTCATTTTTTCTATTAAATCAAACAGCTCCTTCCTGTAGATACTATCATTAGCAGGAAATAGCTGTTCCATTCTAGAATCTATACTATCAAATAGATTTCGCAACAGATCTCTAGCATAGCTTATCCCACCTCCTTGTTCGATCAGATCTATTGCCTCTCTTTTCATAATCTCATCATCAGTTTTAGAGTTTAAGATCTTCCTCAATTTTGTAGCAGATGACTCTGGCAGATTCTCCAAAGCTTTTATAACCATAATAGTTCTTTTACCCTCTGTGATATCATCAGCCCATTTCTTACCATATTCTGGTGGAGAGATTAGATTTAATACATCATCCTGAATTTGAAATGCAATTCCCAAATCTACCCCCAATTGCTTGTATCTTTCATCTCTGATACCTGCCAGATATGCTCCAAGGTACATACTAAGACCGATTAGAGCTCCTGTTTTCTTGGATATCATTCTCATATAATCCTTCTCTGATGGGAAAATTTGCTTCTCTCTCCAGAATATATCTAGACTCTGTCCCTCTACAACTTCTTGGAACGTCAGAAGGTATTGCTCCCTTATATGATAATCCTCTATCTCATTTACCATTCTGAGCACTAGAGTATATAATGCATCACCTGTATTTAGAGCTAGAGGAACTCCATATTGTTTATGTAGAGTGGGCTTGCCTCTGCGTAACTCAGATCCATCCTCTATATCATCATGGATAAGTGTGAAATTGTGAAATAGCTCTATGATCGCTCCGTATTTGAGAATATCGTGATAATATCCTTTTATACTAGCATAACTCAAAAACAGCAATACTGGCCTAAACCTCTTACCTCCTCTAGATAAGTATTCTATAACTCCAGCGTACATCTCCGGATATTTATGCTCTGGTATCAAACTGTATAGATACTCATTGAACAGATCTGTATTAACAGGCATAATCTATTTCACACTAATCTTTTTAAAGATATTATTGTATCTTAAAGCATGGCTAAATTTGAGATTGTTGCTAGATACTTTGGTATAGAGCACAGACATGAGATAGAGGCTAAATCCAAAGCTCATGCCCTGAATATATTATATGGAAGACTAGGATCTAGGAATGGTTTATCTAGAGATATGATAAAGATACTGGAGGTGAAAATGCATGGATAAGAATGATCAGAACGATGATAGAATTCAAGAATTGAATACAAAACTCATAAGTTTAAGGATGGAATTGGATAGGATAGGTAGTGAACTCATTCTATTAGATAGAGCCCAGCTTACTCTTAGTGGATTGATGCAAATTGATAGAGATTCTATAATAAAGCTGGAGGATATAATTGCTATACAAGTAGAATCTGTAAAGATAAAGAATGTTATGTTGAAGCTTGACAATACTACAATGTTACCCATGACTCTTGACGAAGCTAGTAAATTCATACAGAATAAGAAAGATATTCTGAAGAATAGATATGAGCAGATAGAGAAGGAGTTGAAGAATATAGAATCAGAAATTGTTAAGATTCTAAAGTCTATGAAATAGAATGTTTGATAAGCTCAAGAGTGCCTTTCAGAAACTATTGGGTAAGGATGAGGATATAAGACTTGGAATTGTAAAAGAGACTGTAGCTAAGATTGTAAATGTTTCCCTATCTGAACAGGAAGCTAATAGAATCTCTGATCAGCTATTCTACGATCTTCTAGACGCAGATGTACCATTTGATCTTGCAAACTTTATAAAATCTCAACTGTACAGAGAATTGAGATCGAGAAAATTTTCAGAGAATTATAGGGAAGAAATCCGAGAATTACTTAAGGGGATCTTACTACAATATATATCAACAGCTCAACTGGATTTGCAAAGAGGTATAATAATGTTGATTGGTCCAAACGGTTATGGTAAGACTACTACAGCTGTTAAATTGGCCTATATGCTGAAGATGCGTGGAAAGAGAGTTAGAATAATAGGTGCTGATGTATTCAGGGCTGCTGCTAGAGAACAGCTTCAAGAACTGTGTAAGAGATATGAAATAGATTTGTACGTAGATGATTCTGAAAGACCTCTATCTACAATTATAAGAGGATTGAAGAGCTCAGAGAGTTATGATTTCATTATAATAGATACTGCTGGTAGACAGGATATGAATATTAATTTACTCAGAGAATTACAGAATATTCAGCAGAAGGTAAATCCTGATCTGGTGTTATATGTTTTAGAAAGTTCTGTAGGTAATTCATCATTGCATCAGCTCAGAGAGTATCGTAAATTCATAAAGATCGATGGGATTATATATACTAAAATGGATCTGGATAGTGCTGGAGGTAGTGTGCTGGCAGCTGGCTACTACGGATTTCCTCTTTACTTCATAACTTATGGGCAGGGAATACAGGATATAAGTGCTGCTAATCCTCAGGATATAGTTGATAGAATTATATGATAATAGTAGATACCAGTTTTCTGATTGAAGCTGTGAAGAGAAGGATTAATCTTCCTAATACAAAGATGATAGTTCCTGGATCAGTGTACAGAGAAATAAGAGCGATGGCTAGGAACAGAGGTAGAAAGGGTAGTTATGCTAGAGCTGCTCTGGAGATTATTAGAAAAAACTGCTATATTCTCCCTTCAAATCTAGCTCCTGATGAAGCTGTGATTGATCTGGCAAATAGATTTGAATTGACTCTTCTAACATTTGATCTTAGATTAAGAAGTTTGGTAAAGAGAAAAATCGATATCAAGGGGAATTATATAGATTATGAGTATTAGAATTGATTTAGAGCTGCTACGTATAGTAGCTATGTTAGCAATGCTACTAGATCATACAGGAGTAATATTTGATGTAGAATATCTTAGGATGATTGGCAGAATAGCATTTCCGATCTTCGCATATATCTTAGTAGATAATCTCATTAGAACTCCCGAGGTACAGGAGAAATATCTCTGGAGGCTGTTGGTATTTGGAGTTATTTCCCAGTTTCCATTTTCCATAGCTTTTCAAACCACAATGTTGAATATAATGTTCCAATTCCTGGGGTTTGTAGTCTTTCTAAAATTAAATCGAATTGTGGGATTGATAATATCTTCCATAAGTGATTATTCCATTTTCGGTTTCCTGTATCTCTTAACCATTTATAATTATTTGAATTATCAACATGGTAATAGAGATGGTCAGATATTTCCTGTATATATATCCGCATTTCTTCTTAATATATCATTTTTTAGTATTGTTCATATATTAGTTACATTAGTCATTACTTATATTCTTATGCTGTTCAGGACTGTGGATCCTACAGAAAACAGTAAGGTTACATCAGATAGTAAAGGAATATCATTAGAGCTTATTAGAAGGGGTAGATCTTTGCCATACTATGTCTTTTACATATTCTACCCTACACATATACTATTAATATATATTGCCAAAATATATTTATGAGAAGATTCTTGGCATTTGAAGTTGAGAATAGTCCAGAACTAGAGGATGTATATAAATATTTCTCCAGATTTAAAGATATTCGAATCAGTAGATTTAGACATGTAACTCTGAGCTTCTTAGGCGATATGGAATATGATCCTGAAATAATACGAGACTATTTTAGAGATAAACATGCATTTAATGTTAGATATCGTGGAATTGGTGGATTTCCGAGCATCAGATGGGCTAGGGTTATATGGATAGGAGTTGAATTCAATTATGATGTTATGGCAGATTTTCCCTATCCAAAGAATGAGATATATCATCTAACAATCGGCAGAGTGAATGGAATGGATCTTTCAAGATTGGATCTAAAGAGATTTGACCGTATTCTATATGAACACTCTGTTAGTATCGTTAATCTCTATGAAACCATAATACCGGGGAGAGAGTATAGAATTATCGCCTCTTATCCTCTAATTCAGTAAGGCTGTAGATTGTGAGAATTGCGGAGAGATTGAGAATATTAGGGTCTCTTATTATACCCATGTGATAAATTGCCATTCCTAAACCTGCTAACAGAAGATACGTTGATGGTTTTAGGTAATGTTTTACTCTTAAATCAGATATTTTAGTATCAACCCTATTCTGAACTTCATATGAATCGTTAGAGAATTTTTTGAGTAACATATATTTTTTATAGAAATGTGATAGATTTTTAAATAGAGAATTTTAATTTATCTAAGAATGATGAACCTTACGCAGCTCTGACATATGATGAGATGACTTGACGCTGAGTGATAGTTATGAAGATTAGGGATATAACTGGTTTGCCTATAACATCCTATGATATAATTGGAGATATTGCAATTGTATATATCCCTGATCAATACATAGATCGATCAGTTGATATAGCTAAAGCTATCATGCAAGTTCATAAGAGAATAAGATCTGTATTTAGGAAAAATCCTGTGGAAGGTGAATACCGAGTTAGGAAATTAGAATTGATATATGGTGATCCAAACACCGAAACAATAACCAGAGAAAATGGGATTGTTCTGAAATTAGATGTGGATAGAGTATTCTACTCACCAAGAATGTCTAATGATAGGCTAATAATATCAAAATCTGTCAGAGAAGGAGAAAATGTTTTTGTACCATTTGCAGGAATTGGACCATATGCCATACTGATAGCTAAGAGATGCCAAACTTGTAGAGTGGTTGGTGTGGAAAAAAATCATGTTGCAGTTGAGTACTTCAGAGAAAATGTGAATATCAATCGAGTTAAGAATGTAGAGGTTCTAGAGGGGGATGTATTGGATTTTGTAGATCTTTATCCTAATTGGGCAGACAGAGTAATTATGCCATTACCTAAGGATTCATATGCATATTTGAGAGAACTATGTAAAGTTGGTAAAGATAGGGCGATATTTCATGTATACTTATTTGTTAATTCCTCTGATCCTATGAATGATGGTAGGGCAAAGATAGAGCAGAATATTGATTATAGATTCGAAATACTCGGTATGAGAAGGTTGAGAGGATATAGTAAGAGTATTGATGAATATGTGTTTGATATTCAAATCTACAAGAAATTACTATCGTAACTATCTAACTCAATATGAATCATATCTCTAAATCTTCGAATCAAAATCCCTCCAGCCAATTTTTTAGTATAAATAATATAAGGTTCAGAACTGGGGAGATTGGTTGAATATATGATAGCTCTTTTGCCAGGTTTGTAACTCATAAACCCACCCGGTATTCTATAATAAGTATTTCCATACCCATCAGTCTCTATATACTCCATCTTAATCCCAAATAGTGGTACTCTTAATTCTTGCTCTTTATGATCAGTATATATTATAAAATATCCAATACATTCGATTCCATCTGTTTTACCCTGAATAGTTCTTAGAGTACTTTTTACATAAAAGTGATTTGAGATATAATATAAACGCTCGTTTTTATGATAATACTCTAGAATATCTGATCCCAAAGGGAGATTTATCAGAACTCCGTTGAGATAACCAAAATATCCAAAAGTGGGATGTGTGTATTCAGGAAGTTCTATATGAATTTTGTTTTTTCTAGCTAATTTTCGATATATAATACCATACAGATACATAGTTTCTGGTACAAGAATACCATTTATCGCCCTATATGGTTCGTTATCTACTATTTTTATTGGGTAATCTGCTTTCGTTTTCTGGTAAAATTTCGAATACCTGCTATTAGGGATTGGCAGATTAGATAACTTAAGTTCTAATTTCATATCAGCGCTATCCAATTCTAACCCCTTCTGGTTCTTAGGTAACTCTTTGAATATCTGTAAGGGCTCTAAAATTCTTCTATCATTAAAAATCATACGCATCCTTAAGCAGTATTGGATCTTCCCCTACCCACCTAATATACATCTTATGCCTATCTATGTTTATATTTATAGTTCTATCAGGGCTGGGTATAACTACTGAGGAATCTGGATTCAATCTCCTATCATAAATGATCAATCTATCTCTAGATTTGATTATAAATCCGCGCTTGGTTTTTCCGTACTGATAATCATAATTATCAAATGATAATCCTCCTTGAATAGGTAGAACTGTAAAATCATGAATCATTATTTTCTTGGATTTTGTAAGAGGGTCTGTAAATTCATATGAACCTATTGAACCTATCGATTTGATTTCTCCGACCTTAGTACTTCCTATTAATTTCCTAGGTGTTAGGGATAGCATAAACTTATATCCGTCTGGTATGTAGTTGTAAGTTGATGAGCGTTCTGTATCTATTACCAAAGGTCTATTCGCAAATATAGGTAAGATTAATAAATAACCCTCAACCATACCTGCATAGCCGAACAGGGGATGTAGATTCTGCTCATTAGCCTGATCCAATATTCTATTTTTTATCATGATATCTCTGTAGATTTCGGATAGAATCTTGAACGTATATGGGATTATTTTATCACTATCTTTAGAAACAAATATCCCTCCAGATACATGTAATCTATTCGCTCTCTTATCTTGGATGACATGCTCTCCATCAGCTATTCTAGAATAGACTTCATCACTTATTTCTCTCTTCAATTCACTCAGAGGGATAGATAAGGATGGGTTCTGATCAGGGATGAATTTGAATTTAAAATCATGCTTGTTAGGAATTTCTAACATCAGCTGATTCTTACAAGCCTCCGAGAAGTAATCTCTAGCTATTTTCAAATATTTATCAAATTCACGTTTTCTATCTCTAGAGTTTTCAGGTACATTAGTTTTTAATGGATCAGCACTCCTTTTTCTGAAGAACATATATTAATATATAAAAAAATGTTTAAAAATATATGCAAATGTATTAACACATGAAGATCAGTCTAGTGATACCGACCTATAATGAGGAGAAATACTTACCCAAGATGTTTAAATCTCTTAGTCAATCCACATTGTATCCTGATGAGATTATTATAGTTGATGATCACAGTGTAGATTCCACTCGGGAAATAGCTCGTTCATATGGAGCAGAAGTTCTGGTTGTAGATAGGCGAAATATCGGTTATGCTAGGAAGATAGGGATGCTATCTGCCAAATATGATATTTTAGTCTCCGGATCTGCTGATATGATAGTAGATAGATATTGGCTAGAGAATCTTACAGCTCCACTGAGAGCAAGATTTGATATGAGCTTTGGCAGAATTGATGTGGATAGTGATCATTGGATAGATAGATGGTTTGTGAAATTAGCAAATGCTTATTCGGAACTATCTTTTAAACACCTAGGTCTGATTTGGGCATCTGGAGATAACATCGCCATCAGGAAGAACTTTTATCATAAGATATTAGGGTTTAAGGAGCTAAAAATGGGGGAGGATATAGAACTAATAAGGAGGGCACTAGGTAGAGGCAAAGTGTATTATGCTAGAGATGCAGTTATATATACTAGTGATAGAAGGGTTAAAAAATGGGGAAGGATTAAATTCTTCGTGTATTATCTTCTTTCATATCTGCTTCTGAATTCTGGAAATGTTATAAACATCAGGGAATATGAAGCTATAAGATGATATATTTAAAAACAAATATGTACAAATTAAAATATGGGATTCACAGAAACAGAAGCTAAAATATTTGAAGTTAGTAAAAATATTGATATAGCTAAAACAAATCTAGATAAATTGTTTGCTAAAGAGATGGATGGATTGATTGGAATTGCTCTGTACAGAACTCTGAAGTCATCGGACAATCCTAATCTTAGATATTATGCAAGTGAAATGGAGAATGCTACTGGTCAATATCTGGCTAATTTGATTAGAGCTTCTCTGCACGAAATATCTCGTTTATCACCTGCTGAAAAGCAAAAATTCTTCGAATCCTTTAGATCTAATATCGTAGGGGTAATCAGAGAAGTGATGCAGGAGGCTGATGAGAGATATGGTGTTATATCTGATATAATACAGGCCTATGTGAATCCAAGATCTATTCAAGCTACATATGCACTTAAGAACACGGAATTAAATATAGACAGGATTCCATTAAATGGTAGAGTTATTCAGGAGTTATACAGCCGAGGATTTGATGGTAGTATAAACCTCCCAGGTAGAACTGGTATCTTCAACCGCCCTGAGATCAATTTTAAAATTCCCCCTAGTTTACTTAGAGGAGCTAACACAGAAGAGAAAGATCTTCTCTTAAATGCATAGAATTCTGTAATGTTGAATGAGTAATTGGAAATATATTATAGAGGCAACAACTAATCATAGAGGTTTCAGAAAGGATCCTAGACTCTATATGCTTCATAGATATTTCAAAGAATATCCAATAAAATCTGGAGAGTTAGGAAGCAGCGATATAAAAATAATCTATGAAGTAGGTTGGAGAATACTAGGGTTATCTGTTTCTGATGAGGATTTGAAGGATCCTGATAGAAGGGCATATTTACAGGGGATTGCATTCTACTATGTGGATGCTATTGATTTTGTGATATCTGTATTGAAAAGATCCTTTCTATATGATGCTGTATCTAGAATAAGAGTTGGTGGAAATCTCATATCAAACAGTGTAATGGGTAGAGATTTTGATTCAGAATTCTACGGAGATGTTCATATGAGAATTCTATATAAGAATTATTTCCATACTCGCTTAGTTCTTATGATAGATCCTTATTCTGAGGAGAAATTTATACCTCTATATCAGGATGGAATCAGAATTTTTAAAAAAGGATATAAAAAACATATTAATAATGTACATATGGAGCGTAGATCGAATAGTTATTACATCACAAAGATATTTGAAGGACAGCATGATGTTTATATAGAGGTGGGAAATGATGGAAGAGTACAGGTCAATATTGGAGAATCTAAAACATAAGAATGCTCGTGGATTAGAGCATCTTAGTAACAAATACTTTAAAGAATTTATACTGAATGGAGATGAATTATCCCTCAAGAAGAGTGTTATTGCCAAAGCATTCAGTTATATCACAGATATAAACTACACAGGAGATCCTGAAGAGTTATTCTATGAGAATATTGAATTCATGAATGATGCAAAAGAATACATTGCTATCAAATTACACAATCTAGGTTATACCTACTCTAGAATATCAGAACTATTGCATATAGATATAATCAATATAGTAAATAGATTAGATCTTGAGGAAGGAACGGTAATCTTGAATAATACAATATATCTAGATCAATCAGCAATTGCATTTATAGCAAAAACAAATATGTTAGATCTATTTGATTTCTTGGATCTAAATGTAGTAACATATATAGATAGCAGGGATATCAGAACCAGAGCGATATACAGAAATAATAGGATCAAACTTATTGATCCTGAAAATCTACAGTATAAACCACCACTGTACCTATCTGCAAAACCACTGTATCTATTCAGCAATAGAGAGTTAGGATTTGCTAAGATTGGGGAATTCTATACTTTGGATATGAATCTCACTAAGTCCATATATTCTATAAAAGAAAGAATAGAGAATTATTCTAATAGAGTAGTAATGGTAGATGAACAATCTCTAGAGCAGTTGAGCAAAATGATAATCGCCAAACCTCTATCATATCTGATAACTTATGCAATATCAAAAGGTTACTACATTGGAGATTATGACAAAACAATCTATATTGACTAGTGATGTGATTGTTGATTACAGGGAGGTTGGATTGATTGAGGTTCTAAAAGCCAGAACGAATGTTGTAATTTCAAACTTGGATGTAGATGTGATAATAGGTGAAATAGCTATTGAACGGAAAACTAGTAGTGATTTTGAGCAATCAATCATAGATGGTAGATTGTTTGATCAGATAAATATATTGAAGAATTATGGAAAAGGAATAATTGCTCTAGAGATAGGATTTCCGGAGAGAGTACATGTGAATAGCTACTATGGGGCAATAGCTAGAGTATTAAAGGAAGGTGTATCAATATTACATTACAGAAATCTTGATGAATTGGCAAATATAATAGATATACTAGCTAGACAGAATGATCAGAGTCCTAGAATACATATCAGTAAGAATACTGATGATCCTGTGAGGAATGTAATAATGTCTATACCTGGGATAGGAAAGAGAAGGACAGATATGATAATGGAGAGATTTTCCTCACTGAGAGAATTTTTCAATAGCGATATTGATACATTAAAAAATCTCCTTGGTAAATCTGTTGGTGAGAAAGTTTATAGGCTGATAAACGATAAATATAAATAGGTAATTTAAGATACAAAGATATGATATATAATACTCTGGTGCTGCTCAATATAATAATCTTCATAATCGAACTCATAGATAGGTCTGTGATATATGCATTTGGATTTATACCTGAAAGGGCTCTGATAGAACCTTGGAGATTTGTAACAGGAATGTTCCTACATGGGGGTTTGATCCACCTGTTTTTCAACATGTTTGTTCTATATAGTGTAGGTAGATTAATAGAACCAAGGATAGGTAGTGAAGAGTTTCTAAAGATGTATATTCTAGCTGGTATTGCAGGTAATTTTCTGTTTCTGATAATTGCATATGCAGGATTCATACCTAAGGATACAATTGGTATTGGTGCTAGTGGAGCTATTGCAGGATTGCTAGGAGCTGCATATGTATTCTATCCTTATATAACCATCTTACTATTCTTCATTATCCCTATGCCCATGTACGCATTTTTCTTCCTGTATCTGATTATAGAGTTCTTAGGAATATTTACTATGAATTATACTGGAATTGGTTCTGCTGCACACTTAGGAGGTGCTCTATTTGGATAT
Source organism: Candidatus Anstonellales archaeon (assembly GCA_038740615.1). Classification (GTDB taxonomy): domain Archaea; phylum Micrarchaeota; class Micrarchaeia; order Anstonellales; family J096; genus JAADEL01. Next base: position 35,213 of record JAVYLQ010000003.1, read on the forward strand.
TTCTACTCAAATCATATCAAGGAGCGAGAGAGATATTGGTAAAAATGGACCCGAGGGGATTTGAACCCCTAGCCTCCCGCGTGCAAGGCGGGCGCTCTGCCGTTGAGCTACGGGCCCTAAATTATCTTTTAGGCATACATTTAAAAAGATTTTTAGAATCAATGTCTGAAATTGTACAGTCTATTTAGTGATATAGGCTCTCCTCTTTCTGTCAGATTCTGAATTCTCTCTTTTAGAGTTTCTGAACTGAATTTTAGAATATAATTATGCTTAGTCAATACTTCTTCCTTCTTGTATCCGATACTTTCCAATATCTCTAATTTATTCAATAACTCTTCATAACTTATCTTAGTAAATTTACTAGTATCTACCTTCAATCCCAGTTCTCTGATATAGTCAATACCTCTCTTCCTGATTCTATCGTTGTTATTACTCTCTTTAGGATTAAGTACTCTAGATATATAATCGTTAGGATCTATTTTGCTAGTGAGATACTTTATATGATTTGAGAGGAATTCATCGGGATCATTTACTAAGCTATTTAACAGTTCATATCTCTGTTTTACTCTAGAATAATCTAAAATCATCTTATCTATAAAACTCTTACCAAAATTCTTCCTACAATATTCTACAACCTCATGATGAGGTATACCATAAATCCTTCTGATCAGATCAAAAATCCATTCAATCCTCTCATTACTATAAATTAATCTAATAGGATATTCACGAGGATCTAGACCGTAATATTTGAGCATATTGATTTTTTCTACAATACTCTTCATACTTAGATTCAGCACCTGCGATTTTTCATTAACTCTGATCCCGTAGGTTTCTTCTAACCATTGAATTTTTCTTAATCTATAAGGTACAGCTCTAGCTATAATGTTATCAATACTTCCCCTCCCATATAATAGTATAGGCATCTCAAGTACAACTTCCCCTACTTTCTCACCAAACCTATCTTTTAATTCCTGAATTCTTTCCTTTATAGCTTTGTATCTAATCACCATGGATACGAAAGCATTCTTAGATCTCTTATAAATTTTATCTATAAATACATCTGAATCAATCCCTAGAGCTGAGATCTCTTTAAGAATATCCTCTAATTTATCCCTGTTTCTATATAAAAGAGAAACTATTTTTGGATTATTTTTTGTATATATTTTCTTGTTTCTTAATTCTTCTGCGAATTGATATAGCTCCCTATTCATGCTTTTTATAGATTATTTTTTATTTTTTAATATTTTCCTGATAATTCTCCAACTACGCCATAGCATTCTAGTAGGCCATGAGTAATATCTAACCCTAAACTTGGCACTCTTCAGTTTATTCAGAAAATCTTTTGGATTCTCTATATCAAATTCGTCTATTTCTATCTCAGTGCTATTTAGAGCTAACGGATAATGTGCATCACTACCTACAATCTTCACAGAATCTTTGAATATCTGTTGAGCTCTATTATTGTATATAGGATCATCAATTTTTGCATTAAACACCTCAATAATATCTACATATTTATCAGCATCCTCTCCAAATCCGTATCTGGCCTGATCTAGAGGATGTGGGGCTACAACCAATCCTCCCTGAGCTCTAATTGTGTCTATAACTTCCATATAATGTAGCCCTTTAGGGATCTCTTCGTTTATAAACAACCCTATGAGTTCAACATTTCTACCATCATCTCTTTTACATAATATCTCTTCAGCTATTATAGTAGGCCTGTATTTTTTATACTCCAAACTCCCTCTTATAGTATTATGATCCGTAATTACTAAGAGTTTATTTCTCCCATACCACTTCAGATATTTGATAGGATTTAATCCATCCGAATAAGGAGTATGGATATGAAACTCCATTTTCATATAGAACTACTCCCCCTTTACAATTATAAACAACCAAAATGTTTTTATTAGATCTAGTAAAAAGTGTAGTGTCTGCAGAATAATGATGATAATTGGATCCTGAGCTGCAATGGGGTCTAAAGAATATGTTATTAAAAAATATACAATCTGAAATAGTACAGTTACTACTAAAAAACCCAGGAATATATTGGGTTTAATGTTCAACATGTCTTTAGTAGTTTCTCGGATTGATCGAGATGAGACATAGCTGGATATAAACTTAAATATCACATAGTCGACTATTATCTTCATAAATAGGGCAAAAACAATTATTATAATGCCGATAAAAGAGCTTGTTGGTACTACTTGATAAATTGTTAAAATTGTATAATTAGATAGGAGCATAGCTATCCCTACAATTGCTGATCCAACTAATGAGGTATTTAGATCCTTTAGATATCTCGTTATGCTTTCCCTCCATCCTTTAGCATTGATTCTATGAAATATAAGAATATATAACGCACCTAGTAGTGCTATCGAAAATATTGCAATTAATATGGATAGAGGAGGAAATATAATAATTAATGGAATAAATATTAACATAACGAATGTAATCAGGACAGATCCAAAAAATACTATCAGTGGAATCTTTAGAATCTCACGTTGATCTATCAATAGATTCAAGAGAATTGATAAAGACCTACTCAGAACTTCCATAAGTTTATAAGATAAGAAGTGTTTTAATATCGATAAGCTTTTAATATTTTTTATTGTTACATAAAAATTATGATTTATCAAATTTTAATTATCTTGACAACTCTTCTAATCTATACAAATTCAATTAGTTGTAACGTCGGAAACTATCAAGAATTTGCAGACGCAATACAAGGAAACAGTTGCACAGAGATCCTCCTACTAAATTCTATTAATGGCCTAAATAATACATTACTCTTAGGATCAGATAAAATTGTTAATAGTTCTAATTTTTATATAGTTGAAAATTTAACTCTGATTGGTTCCTATAGATTGATTACTGAAAATATAGATTTAAGAAATTCTGAAATTAATCTAAGTGAATTTGTAATGATACAAAATCGATTTGATATTTACAACAATCTGTTTAAATTAATCATAGTTATTAAAGAAGCACATATTGTTTTTGAAGGAGTTGGATTTAATAGTTGGTCTAGAATGATAAATATTTCTTGTGATCAGCTATATATCCGCGGCAATCTTACTATTAATGGGCAAGGAATAGGTTCTACTGATAGGAGGTTTAGAGCTGAAAATACGCTGATTGCATGTAACTATGTTGATATACAGAATCTAACCATTCTTTATCAGAATTTAACAATTTATTCCAACATTCTAAATCTATCTGATATTATAGTAAATGCTCACCAAGGTGGTTATTTTATTATACATTCCAATTTTACTAAAATTAAAGGCTTGAATGGTAGTCGTTCAAACATAACAATCTTATCAGATCAGCTCGTAATGCAAGAAATAAGAGAAGAATATGAGGGTACAATACATATTAGTGCAAGAGAAATGATTGCTGATAACATTAAGTTTATTAACCCTGGCTATGGAAGTGGAAGTATTATATTCAACATTTCAAAATTATTGAACATAACAGATATAATCATAGAAAATCAAAGTTACTTTAAAATTATTTTATTGAATGCTTCCTCAAATATAAATAAATTTACTCTTAAAGGTAGAACGTTCGCAGGAAATAGAAAAATTATTGAGCTTCAGAATAGTGAGGTTAATCTAACTGATTTTGAAATATCTGCCAATATTGAGCCCCCAGTAAATATCACATTATTTAATTTAACTAATTCCAATCTATCTATTCGTAATATCAATATTAAAAATTCAACTGTTCCAATGCTGGGTTTTAGCTCCTCGGTATTATTATTTTTCCAATCTAACAATAGCTCAATAGATATTCGCAATATGTATATTAATTATTCTTCCATTAGTGGTGGAATTAATAATCGTCTGGATATTATTCAATTTAATGGATGGAACGGAATATTATCTGCACAAAATGTGTCAATTAATCAAAGGAGACATGGTTCCAACTTTATTTATACGGAAGGAGACAAGTCAAAAATCTGGCTAAATGATCTAAATGCAACGGAAGCGGGGAATATGTTAATACAAGCTAGAAATTTCATAAATTCGTCTATTATTATATCAAATACAACTATCAAAAATAGTGATTTCGGGCTAATTAATATAAGTAGATCATCTATAGATCCTAAAATAGAAATGCATGAAATAATACTAGAAAATTTGTATTACAATAATGAAGTCGAAAATATGCCTTGGGCTTATAACCCATTAATAATCATTTATAATCCAATCCCTAGTTTTAAATCTAAAATAGTAAATATCACTTTATTAAATCTAAGCTTATATAATATCAGCAGAACATTAATTAGAGGAGGCGATGTAGACGTTATAAATTTAAATATTTCAAAATTAGATATTCAAGGAAAACTTAGTGGACCACTATTGAATATTTCATATATAGAAAATTTAGAGTTATCTTACTCAAATATTTCAACATCATCAAACTTGAATTTTATGCATGTCGGAATATGTGGTAATTTATCTAAAAATACATCATGTAAAGTATACAATAACAGTTTTGATTTTTCCAATCCTCATTCTGACGGTTATTTTATAGTTTTAGATAATATATACAATACAAACAGAAATAATAGTATTATTATATATAACAATTACATAAAAGCTCGTTATTTACTCCGAATAACCGGCTCAAACAATGACATTGGAAGAATGTTATTTTACAACAATATTATAAATTTAAGTTCTGG
>JAVYLQ010000004.1:0-38269 GCA_038740615.1 Candidatus Anstonellales archaeon
ATCAATTACTTCTGATAATCTATGTAAGATCCATCTATCCACTTTTCTGAGCTTTGGGATGTTAGAGATTGGTTGTAGTTTAGATATGATGTATTTTGAAGCATTCCAGTATTTTATTAGAAATGCTTTCGCATATTTTATATCTTCGTATGAAAAAGGTCTATCTTTAGCTAAAGCTCCACTCATCGCTGCCCATTGTCTCAGCGCATCCACAGGGTACTCTTTGAGTAATTCATCAGGAGAGATTACATTACCCAAACTCTTACTCATCTTTCTCCCATCTGGGGCAAGTACATTTCCATTCAGCAGAATCTCTTTCCAAGGGATATTACCAGTTATTCTCCAGACCCTATAGATCGTATAGAGCGCCCAGGTTCTAACTATTTCCACCCCCTGGATTCTTATATAATTAGGGAATGTTCTATTGAAAAATTCTCGATCTTCATAATATCTAGAGATTATCAATGGAGTTATACTAGAATCTACCCAGACATCTAATACTTTGGTCTCTGGTTTCATAGCAGCCCCACATTTACTACATATCTTCTCATCGGCTTTTTCAGGATAGAAAGGTAGTTTATCCGCAGGTTCTATATGATCGCATTTCTCACAGACATAAAATGGTATAGGAGTTCCAAAAACTCGATCTCTACTTATTATCCAATCCCAATCTAGATTGTTGAGCCAATCTATGTAGTGATATATTCCAAAGCTCGGTGTCCATCTGATCTGTTTGGCAATATCGATGAGTTTATCTTTGTGTTTTTTCAGAGATGCAAACCATTCATATGAATATAATAATTCTACTGGATTTTTACACCTATCATGTACCCTTACAGTCTTCCTATAGGATTTTTCAGATACAATATATCCTTGAGATCTGAGATCTGCAACTATCCTCGATCTGGCTTCATCTATACTCATACCATCATATTTGCTATTCTTTAACTTACCTTCTTTATCAATCCCTTCTATCACAGGTAGATTATGTCTCTTCTGCCATACAAGATCCTGGTAATCACCGTAAGTACAAATCATCACTGCCCCCGTACCAAAATCTTTGATCACATCATGATCTGCTATCACAGGAACCTCTCTATTATATAGGGGAATCCTCACATTCTTTCCAATCATATCTTTATATCTCTGATCATCTGGATGTACTGCTACGGCAACACATGCATGTAACAGTTCAGGTCTAGTAGTAGATATTACAATGTTATCAAATCTGATATCATATAAAATAGAATCAATTTCCTTATCCTCCAGTTCTGCTTTTGCAATTGCAGACTTACAGTGAGGACACCATAGCACAGGATGATTATCCCTGTAAATATCCCCCAATTTCCACATATCTATTACAGACTTCTGAACTTTCTCATGATATTCAGGCAACATTGTAATGTATTGGTTATTCCAATCTATCATATACCCCATCCTTCTCATCTGATCTCTCATCTTCGATATCATCTCATGGCTCCATTCTACACATTTTGCCCTAAATTCCTCTCTACTCAAGTTTTTACCGTACTTACTCTCTATCTTCATTTCAGTAGGAAATCCCTGGGCGTCCCATCCCTGGGGATAGAATACTTGATATCCTCTGAGTGTTTTGTATCTGGCTATGAAATCTATATATGAATAGCTAAGTATATGGCCCATGTGAAGTGTACCAGATGTGAATGGAGGTGGGGTATCTATCACCAATAATTCTCTGTTCAAATCATATTCACGAGGTTTATTCTCCCATATACTCTGCCACTTCTTCTCAATATCTTCAAACATGATTTTTCTTAGGAGAATATTTTTAAAAAGAATCAATATTATCAAGTTCGTGATGATACACAGGTTTGCTGATCAGTGATGACAAACTGGAGCGCTGAATATTTTTAAATATAGATGAAAATATTCAAAAGATGGCAAAATGTGAAAAATGTAAAGTGGAGTATGAAAATTTATATACTTGTCCATACTGTGGGAAGCAGTTCTGTTTCAGACATATAACTCCTACTATAGATAAATTCACATATGGGCATAAATGCGAAGAATATATTAAACAGATGCGGGCAATGGAGCGGGAAAAACCATTATCTAAAATCCCTAGAATACCTTCTTCAGAACCCAGTAAAGAGGAACTTAGTTTAGAAATAATTAGTTTATTTAAATACACTATTATAGGTATAATAGGGATAGTATTCTTACTAATCCTATTGCGGATATTAAGATTAATTTAAAAATTGGGATGTTATAATTTTAACATGATAAATTCAAATGTACTAGATTTTTATATTAATAGGAGATTAAATCTAATCGAGATCCACTCTAAAGGAGAGGTAGAATTGGATTATGGGGATATTCTATCTTTTGATCCGGGTTTAGCCGATGCACTCCAATCAGATCCAGATGGATTTTTACAGCTCCTTAGATCTAGATTGTATGAAAGATTTATCAATCTGAATCTTGAGGCTAAGGATATAGATATAAAACTAACTGGGATTACTCCTCACGTTATGATCAAAGATATAGGTAGTAAACATGAGAGAAAAGCAATATCCTTCTACGGATTAGTAGTTAGGAGATCTGAGATAGAACCTGTAGTTGAGATGAATAAATATCACTGTATGTCGTGCAATAGAGAATTCATAGTATCATCTCAAGGAAAATCTACTAGCAAATGTGTGTTTTGTAATAGTAAGAAAATAGAACTGGTGGATAGTATAAAGAGGGATGTGCAATACTTAGATGTCCAAGAACTGATTGAACGAACTGAACCAGGAGTACCCGCACCTAAAGTAAAATGCATTCTAACAGGTAGTTTTATCAACACCTTGCTTCCAGGAGAGATCGTAGAGCTTACAGGAATTCTAAGATTAGTACAATCTCAGAACAAGAGATCTACAAATCTATCTAAACTCATTGAAATAAGAGGTATTAAGAAAATGCAGATTGATTTCAATTCAATTACTCTAACAGATAGAGATAAGGATGAAATAATGAGATTTAGCAAACGTCCCGATGCTCTTGAGAGATTTGCCAATCTAGTATTCCCAGATATATATGGATATGATAATATCAAAAAAGCTATAATATTGCAGCTAGTAGGAGCGAATAAGAAGAGAACTAAAGCTGGAACAAGATTGAGATCTAACATACACATATTGCTCATAGGGGACCCTGGAATTGCTAAATCCAGAATGCTACAACAGGTTTCTAGAATCTCACCCAAAGCAATATACGTTAGCGGTAAATCTGCCTCTGGTGTAGGATTAACAGCTACTGTGGAAAAAGATGATTATGTGGGTTGGACCCTAAAGGCAGGAGCAGTAGTGTTAGCATCTGGAGGGATAGTCGCTATAGATGAATTTGACAAACTCGATGATGATGAGAAAAGTGCTCTTCATGAGGTAATGGAATCTGGAACAGTATCAATAGCCAAGGCTGGAATCGTTGCTACTCTAATAGCAGATACTACAATTCTAGCCGCTGCTAATCCAAAGTATGGAAGATTCAGTATAAGGAAGAGGATAATAGATCAATTCAACATTCCACCAAGTCTTCTGAGTAGATTCGATCTTATATTTCCAATAATAGATGATGTGGATGTGGCAAAAGATGAGAGATTGGCTGAGGCAATATTGAACCTGCATAGGAATGTGGGATCTACAGAATACGACCCCAGCTTCCTAAGGAAATACATCAGTTATGCGAGAAAACTCAACCCCAAATTGACCGAAGAGGCTAGCACAGCAATAAAGAATTACTATGTGGAAATGAGAAAGACTGGAGCTAGTAGTGGAAATGTAGCGATAACACCTAGGTATCTAGAAGGGTTGGTTAGATTGGCAGAAGCCCATGCTAAGTTTCGATTGAGTGATGCTGTTGAATTAGAAGATGCTAATCAGGCAATATCTCTTATGAAAGAGATGATAAATTCTGTACTCAAAGATCCTGAAACTGGAGAGGTGAGTGTAGATATCTTGAGCACAGGGATGACTTCTAGTAGAAAGAGTAAAATGGATGCGGTTTTAGGGATTATCCAAGAATTGGTGGGGAGGGAAGGACATGCATCTAAGAAGAAAATACGGGAAATGGCGAAGGAGATAAATATAGAGGAACGAGAATTGGAGGAGATAATTAGAAATCTCATCAATAATGGGGATATTTACGAATCTAGAGGAGGGGAAGATGGTAGTTATTCTCTTACTAATATCTAAATAAACTTTAGCTCTACACCATATCTCTCCGCAAATCCTCTTATGTAATCTTTCTGATGCTTATCTATAGCTTTCTTTGCCACTAGAATTCCATCTACTCTTTCTACACTCAGCTCCAGAGCCTGTTTGAACATTTCGTCTCTAAATCCATCTTGATATCTAGCCAATAGATGAGAATATGCAACCCTATTCTCCAGAGAATATCTTGTTAACTTAGGTACATAGTGTGTCCCATCTATTCCAAAGTAAACATCATATTCATCTGAACTATCAATACTATCCAGAACTGCTCTAGCTATCACCTTTGCCGCCTCTGAATCATTCCAATATCTCTCATCACTGCCCAATTCCACAAACATTACTGGTTTACCAAAGAACGGACCATGATGATCCACCTCATAAGTTATTTCAAAACCTCTGTACCTCAGAGGTGCATATCTAGATATTATCTCTAACATCTTGGATGGATAACTTATACACAATCTACTGTCCAATCCTCCCAACTCTGCTTTACCCCAGTTACCAGGTACATGAACTGTAGCACTGGGAATTCCTGACTTAGATGAATGGGAACTTAGAACGATATAATAATCCCTATTAGTCTCTGGAGGTTGAAATCCTATAATACTATCATTTACATCAATCATATCGATATTCCCTTCCATCTGATTGGCTATATTAAGACTAGCTGTATTCTGAGAGCTATATACTATTAGAGGTCTCATCTGAATCTCCTTCTCTCCATATTCATAGGAGCATCTGCATTTATCCTAAGTAATTGTTTGATAGTTTTTGCAAATTCTTGAGTAGTAGTTTGATCACCATGCATCGTAAACACTTTCCTAGGCGGATTCTTTATAGCTCTCAACCATTCTATCAGTTGATTCACATCACTATGTCCAGAAAAACCATCAACAGTTACAACTTCAAGCTCAAGGTCGTATTCCTTGTAATCGTCCCCATCCTTAAGAACAACCTTTTTACTACCAGCCTGTATTCTACTCCCCAACGTTCCTGGAGATTGATATCCTACAAATATCAAACATGAATTTTTATCATCAGCTAACATCTTCAGATATTCTAATATAGGCCCACCATTCATCATACCAGCTGTAGCTATGATGATAGCAGGTTCACCAACTACTTCCTCTTTAGACCTGTTATTAGCAATTTTCAACATCTCCCATTCAAAAGGGGATCTATTCTCAAGTATCATGTTACGTATGTTTGAGCTGAGATATTCTAAATATTGACTATACATAGATGAAGCTTCTCGTATCATCCCATCAATGTATACAGGAATATTCCAATCTCTATCAGCATATTTGAATAGTGTTACTAATATCTCCTGACTTCTACCTATTGCAAATGCAGGTATTAGCACCTTCCCTCCTCTATTAATGACTTCTCTTACCTTACTCATAAATTCATTCTCTGCCTGTGACCTAGAAGGTAATACTCTGTTACCATAAGTAGATTCAACAACAACTGCATTTGCTATTGGATATCTATCATATGCTGGATCAAATAATTGGGTTTGACCATACTTAAGATCTCCTGAATATATAAATACAAATTTATCAGCTATGTTCAGATGGATTGATGCGCTCCCTAGGATATGACCTGCATTGTAGAAAGTTAGTTTAACATCCTTAGAAACATCAGTGGTCTGCCCATAATCCAATAGAATCGCATGATCAATCATGCTTTTTATATCTTTAGTAGAATACAGATATTCCCTACTATCAGATTTTTCAGCGAGGTTCAGATAATCCATCTGAACTAATACAGCCTGTTCAAGAGTTGGTGGGGTCATATAGACTGGTCCATCGTATCCCATTTTGTAGAGATATGGTATTGCTGCTACATGATCAGTATGAGCGTGAGATACAATAATCCCATCAAGGTCACTCAAGGATCCGATCAGATGGAACATCGGCAATTCGTCTTGAGGGGTTGGAGGAGCAGGATGTACTCCAGCATCTATCAGAAACTTGGAGTTCTTGGTCTCAAATAGCATACTGGTTCTGCCAATCTCCTGAAAACCCCCCAACATAGTTAGAGTTATGTAATTGATTGAATCTATTCTCTCGCTGATCCGATTACCAACTCTCTTTAGAACCCGATCCACATCCCTCTCGTATTTATTCCTGAACATGCTTTTTGAAAAGCTAGATTCTATGCTTGGAGCTCTCTCAAAGATAGGATACCAACCTGTAGATAGGATTATTCGATCAGTAGTATCATTCGCTATTTGTGAGATGTTCAAATGTTTAATCCTCAAATACACCTCTCCAAAAGAATCTGAAAAAACCATATCATTTACATCATAACCAGATAGGATTTCTCGAATTATTTTCTCGGCCTCTCTAGGATCTAATCTATTGGAGTATCTAATGTATATCCTCTTCTTGTATTTCTTTATTATCTCGATTAATTTATTCTGATCTATCTGTACGTACCTATCTAAGAATACATAGACACCAGTAATATAATCTCTCAGTTTTATGCCATTACCGATAAGATCTTTAAGATCTGCCTTTATTTCATCAAGTAACATAAATATTAATCTTCTAGCTTTTCAAAGTAGGTTATGGGGATTTTGAATTCATCATATGACTTAATTCTCCCAGTTTTCATGTATATCTCTCTAGCTAATAACCAGAAGAACAGGGCAATACTTCTCTTTCCTCGATTGTTCATAGGTACATAATCCTCCAATCCAGTAGTATCACTATCGGTATCCACCAGTCCAAACACAGGTACCTTGATCTTGTTAGCATCTCTTATAGCAACTTTTTCACTATTTGGATCACATACTAGCACTGCATCTGGTTCTATGAAATATTTTATGTTTGGATTTGTAAATGTACCTGGGATATATCTCCCTATCACTATCTTGGTCTCTGGAAATAGCTTGTGGAACTTGGTTAGAGCTATTTTGGCATAGTACCTAGAAGCGATTATAACCAGCTTTGATAGATCTACTCTAGCTAATCTGTCAATTACTCTTCTTAGAGCTTCATCAATCTTGTTTATATCAATTACATATACTCCATCTTTCCTTCTCCTAGCTATAAATGCCCTTGCTCTCCCTAGTTTGGTCTTTGCACCTATATGTATTCCACTCTCTATATAAACAGTCTCAGCTATTAACATCCCATTTCACCTCTTCAGTAACATATTCATTAATCAGTATTGATCTATCTTCGACTCCTTCAAATGCAAGAAAATGTCTTCTACAGCAGTATCTATTCAGACCCAGATCATCCATAATTTTACCTCTATCCTCTCCTTTATTCACTCTATATTCATATTCTCTGTAAAGATGTCCGATGATCTTTCCACATGTGAAACATCTTATGGGGAATTTATTCATTAGATCACCTATATGATTTCTGGAACTTAGCTCTAGCCTTTCTCCTCCTATCTTTCTTAGGCTCAACTCTTCTTATATCCTCTTTTAGTATTGAGCTATCAAACACAGTCCTCTTCAGTTCAGGATCTATTTGAACTAATCCTCTTGCAATTCCTGTAGCTACTGCCTGTAGTTGCCCTATTTTACCCCCTCCACTAACATTAACATCAATATCTAAATTCTTTAGCATCTTAGCAACTCGATCAAATATGCTCTGGAGATACATCTGGTCGAATTTACTCTCAAAATACACCCTCCAATCCAAACCATTTATCATTATATTCCCTTTACCTTTGGTCTTTATAGTTACTCTAGCTATAGCTCTCTTCCTCTTACCTCTGCTCAAAAATATCTGAATATCAGACTTTTTCCTCGTTCTCTTTCTCTTGGTTTCAGCCATGGTTCCACCCTAATCTCTTACATAAATCTTCAATATAAATATGAGGTTTTCCAAGATCTTTTATCTTTGCATCATCAAATGATATTCCCTGGAGATTCTCAGGATTTCCCATTACAACTTTCAATCTCCTAAATGCCTGCCTACCTATAAATTTCTTCCTAGGTAACATTCCTCGTATCATTCTCCTAACCAGAAGATTAGGTACTCTTGGATAGTGGGGAGAATGCTCTGGATTTGCCTTGTTTCTCCAAGATCTTCTCATCTTGAATTTATTTACAATATAATCAGGATTTCCATTAAGAACAAATTTCTCAGCATTCACTATTGTAACCTCCTCTCCTCTAATCAACATTTTCGCTATTCTGGATGCAGCCCGACCAAATACCATATCTTTAGCATCTATCACAATCATTCCAATCACCTTATTATCATCAGATCAGAATATTTAATATCATTCAGATTCTTCAAGAAATCTTCCATGTATATAAATTCCCCACCATTCTTCTGTATATCTCTAATCACTTTTTTACTAGCATCAACAGCAACTATCTTAGCTCTGTGTTTTAATCTCTCCCCTCCCAATAGCTTTCCTGGCACTATCACTATTTTACCCTCTTTATAGAACATATTTATTTTTCGCATATTCACTTCTATTCTCTTTCTCCTGCTCCTATCAACTAATTCTAACACCCTTCTCCAGAATGGTCTGTTTAGTCTCTTGAGTAATCTAACAGTATTCTGCCAAAGAGGATTCTCAAATTCAATGTGTTTCATAGGATCTCAATTTTTATGAATGACATATTTTTAAATAGTTTTCTATAGGACCATCCCTAGAAAAATCAGATACATCAAAACTAATATTACCCCATCCTCGCGATATACTTCCTTATCTAAGTACATTAGAAGCAATGCAATAGTAGATATTATCAGAAATATCCAACTAGTCTCAAGAATATCTGATTGGATACTTAAGCTATGAATACCAACTATATACGAAGTTATCATACTACCACCAAGGATCATCAGAGTATTGAATATATTACTTCCTATGATATTACCTAATAGTATATCTTGATTCTCCCCTTTTCTCGCTAGCAAAATTGTAGTTACCAATTCTGGCAGAGATGTGCCTATTGCTAGTGCAAGCAGACTTATCAGATCCAATCCAACCCCAATCACTTTAGCAGTTTCCTTGAGATATATAATGGTTTGATCTGCACTGAATGCTAATATCAACAGACTGATCACTAATACAATATAATCCCCTAATTTTACACTATTCATCTCATCAATCCTCTCCATCCCATCAGAAGAATTGATATAGAAATACACTATAAACATCAACAGAGGTATTATTCCAATTATAGAATCTACTGGGGTCTTGATGAATAGGATTATAGGGATTATAGCACTTATAAACAGATACAGGCTCTCGGTTTTCAATAGATTAGTTTTAACAACCAGCCTATTACTATTCAGGAAGATCATACTCAGCCCAAATATCAATAGAATATTTGAAATGTTTGATCCTACCAGGTTGAAATAGGCTATCTCGAAATTTCCCTGGTATGATGCATATAGAGATGTTACTAATTCAGGAGTAGAGGTACCAAAACCTATTAATATCACTCCTATTAGATAATCCGAAAGTCCCAAAGATTTACCTATTTTACTGGCTGTATGTATAAATTTGCTAGATGATATTATTAATAAACTTAGGGCCAAGATGAACAATCCTACCGGCAGATATGTGGAATTTGATATGTAAAGATATGTTGATACTAGAGCTGATAACACTACCAGAATTAATAGTATTTCTCCCCTCATTGTATTGTTCTATCTATATAATCAATAAAAGTTTAAAAATATAACATAAAATCTGAATTTATGAAGATATACTTCGAAACCTATGGATGTACTCTAAATCAGGCTGATACAGAAATAATGAAATCTGTAACTAGACATGAGGTAGTTGATAGTGAAAATGATGCTGATGTAATAGTTATTAATAGTTGTGGGGTAAAAGGACCTACTGAATCTAAGATAGTAAGTAGATTGGAAGAACTCAAGAGAGCCGGTAAGAATGTAGTAATAGCTGGATGTTTAACTGCTAATAGAAAGATTATAGATAGATTTGGATACAGTGCGATAACCACATCTGCTATAAACCGAATCGATGAGGCGATAGAAGGGGCTATCAGGGGAGAGAAGAGATATATAAATAGCTTGGATAGAAGAGGAAATATCCCAAAGAGATTTACTCCACCCATAGCCAAGATTCCAATACAACAGGGTTGCCTATCTGCATGTCATTTCTGCTTTACAAAATTAGCTAGAAGATATCAAAGTCTGGGAATAGGTGAGATTATTAGATGGATTAATGCTGCTCTCTACGATGGTTGTATAGAATTAGAGTTCACAGGTACAGATCTTGGGAGTTATGGAAAGGATATAGGAGCAAATCTGATTGAATTACTCAGAGCAGTGTTGAATACTGATAGAGATTTTAGAATCAGATTAGGGATGTCTAGTCCACATTACTTTAGAAACATGCTATCTGATCTTATTCAGCTATATCAGGATGGGAGATTGTATAGATTTGCACATCTATCTGTCCAGAGCGGTAGTGAGAGAGTTGTTAGAGAGATGAATAGATCTCATACTGTAGAAGATTGGATTGTTGTTAAAGATGCATTCAGATCCGTGTTTGGGGATGAATTCACCATGGCTACAGATATCATAGTAGGTTATCCCACAGAAACTGAGGAAGATTTTGAATTGACTCTAAAATTCATTGAACAACACAGACCTGATATCGTAAATCTATCCAAGTTCACACCTCGACCAGGTACAGTAGCAGCTACTATGAGACAGTTACCATCAGAAATCATAAAGAATAGATCTGTGATTGCAAACAACCTAATTAAGGAAATAGCCTCTGAAAATAATCAGAAACATATAGGTAAGGAATACCGTGTTCTGGTTACAGAAAAGATGAAGGGTAGAACAGATTTCTACAGGCAAGTAGTTCTGGATCAGGATATAGAACTAGGATCATATGTTGATGTTTATATAGAATCAGCTAATCACACTAGTCTGTTCGGCAGAGTATTATCTAAGCCTATACGCTCTTCCTCTTCTAGAAGCAATCTTTCTTAAGTATTTATCATCGATAGCACGATCAACCAGGATTACTTCGAAATATTTATACTTCCCATCCTCTCCTACCCAATACGAACCTACAACCTCTGCGTTTGTATGCTTTCTGTTAGCTCTCTGCTCAGCAATCTTCTGCAAACTCAATCCAGGAGAGATGTATCTGAAATACTTACCAGATTTCCTACCAGCTTTTGGATTTCTCCTAACTCTATTACCTTTAGCTATCCTAACTCTAACTACGAATACACCTTGCTTGGCCTTGTATCCTAGAGATCTTGCTCTAGCAGGATTCGAGGGTTTTTCTATCCTCTGAATTGCTGGTTGATCTCTCCACTCCGCTAACCTTCTTCGATAATCTTCACTTCTGTTTTTGTATGATTCTTGAAAATTCTTCTGTATCAATTCGTATGGCATATCAATCACCAAGTATCTTACTTAAATCACCATTAGATTTTTTAAATAATTCATATGCCTGATCCCTAGATACATTTTTCATAGACATTATCAACTCTAATTCATCCTCTTTGGGTTCTAATTCTTCCCTATCACAAACTATCATATAACTGGTCTGATTCTGAACGTTTATCTTTGTTATTTGGGCATTTATAAGAGCAATTGGGCGATCCTCTTTGTATATAATAACCTTGGGGGCAGATAGATTCTCTACTCTTCCACCCATACTCCTTATAAGAGCATTTAATTGTTTGGGATCTAATTTCATATTTCAAACTTTTTAATCATGAAGTAATCTATAGGATTTATCTTATTCAATTCTCTATATATTTTTGTATTCAAAGATTCGTCTATCAGAGAGTTGATGAAATCTCCAAAGTTCTTATTACCCAATTCCAGTTCTAATTCTACTTGTAGTTTCTTTCTCAAATTTCTTTTCACAATTGCTGAAACCTTGGCCGAGGTTACTAAGAAAGATTTAACTGTGATTTCCGTACCATCTTTCAGCTTTGCTCTCTGTACATGATGTATAACTGTTTTTCCAGATCTTGCAAGATTCTTGAGATAAGATAGAGCAATCTCAAAACCCACAACTTCTGAAGCTATTTGGCTACCTCTTACATGAGTCGTTCTGAAGAGTAATGTGGAATATAAACTTTTATCATCATCTATTCTACCTGTGATATCTGCTAAGCTGACTCTTATAACTCTTCCAACTAGATTAGATTCATCATGAGATATAACACTACCTAGTATATGGTTCTTAGTCTGTATGTATTCTGGAGCCACGACCTCATACCATTTTTTCAGTTTCCATCTATTCAAGTTCTTGTTGTACATATCACTTCACCAATAACACGGCTAATTCAGGGGAATACTTCCAGTCAGCAGGTAGCACTCCTTCTCTTTTATAGTATTTAACTAATCTATGTATCTTTGAAAGAACATGCTTATATTTAGTTTGGTTATGGATATCAGACTTGTGATTCTGGAGATGTTGGTGCATTTTTACAGCTTTCTTCAATAATGATAGGAGATCCTCTGGTAGTTTGTAAAGACCATGTTCCTTAAGCACTTTTGTTAGTCTCTTTTTAAATACTGCTCTAATCGAAGGAACACCATATCTATCTCTCAAGATCATTCCTATCATGGATGGAGGATATCTCTGCTTGGCCAATTTTATAACCACTTCCTCAACCTCATCCTTACTCATAACCTGCCATTCAGGAACCTCCCATCTCTTAGGGAACTTTGAACGACTATGACCATGTTTTTTAGAATGCAATCTAGCCATGATTATCACTCCTATTTTCTTAGCAGAAATGCTTTTAAAAAACTATCGTATATATTGTTTGGTTGCTTCATTCTCTGATTTCTGAAACTCCTCTATCATCTGAGCTCTAATCCTATCAATATCACTTATCATTCTGTCTATTTCTGTGTAATCTATTCCCAATTTGAAAAACTCATCTAATCTCTTGATTACAGATTTAGCAGCTGGTATATCTGGTCCGTCTGTTATCTTAGTGGTTTTTAGAACAATAAGTCCATCTATGTTTACAAATTGAGATATAGTTGGCAATACAGCCAATACACCAAATACATTTCCTGAAGCTGGCCCTGGCTTAGCAAAATCCTTATATTTCTCTAGAATCTGCTTGTTATTTGCATATATGTATATCTCATCTTCCTGACCATTTGGATCAGAGTATCCACCTATGCCAATTATCTCTCGCACCTTATACTTCTTAGCTAGGAGGTTTAGCATGTATGTTGAATAGCTGTAAGGATTCATGGGCTGACTCTCACCATACATTATTATAGTAGAAGCATGTTCTAAGTAGAATAGCTTTGTAGAGGCAATATTAACAATTCCTTCCTCCAACATAATCGCTCTGGCCGGCTTGAACGAAGAGGAGATTACCTCTCCTATCAGATTAGCCTTAGAATTCTTTGCTATATACTCTGCAA
Organism: Candidatus Anstonellales archaeon; assembly: GCA_038740615.1. Taxonomy (GTDB): domain Archaea; phylum Micrarchaeota; class Micrarchaeia; order Anstonellales; family J096; genus JAADEL01. The sequence continues at coordinate 13,616 of JAVYLQ010000004.1, forward strand.
CCATAATACCTATCAATCCCACTCCAGGATAACCTGCAATCACTCTATTCACTCTCTTTCTGATTTTAGAATGTTCAATAAACATCTCCATAGATCATTAATGATATATTACATTTAAAAACATATCTAAAAGATTAAATCATGTTAAGTATCAGAGCTGAAGATGGGTATTTTGTAATATCCGATCCAAAACAGATTCTAATAGCAACTGATACTGAGCGATTGATCTATGGTAACATGACTGGATCTAGAACAGTACCCGATAGATTAGAATTGGACGGGAAAGTATTTATCCCATTCCAGAGAATTCTTTTATATGTTAAAAATTTTGAAATTATGTTCTCTGGAAACTTCAAGATTCAACTTAGGGAGAGTAAACCTACTTACACAGGAGATTTACACAATAAAACCGTAGGCATGACTGGGTATATATTAGAAACTGTAAATAACATTGTTAGAGAGAAAATATCCAATAATAGCTATATTAATACTATAATGGCAATACATACCAGGGAAATACTCCCATACGATATCGTATTAGACTATGATGCTAAAGAGGCTAGAGTATTTGGAGACCAATATCGTTTACCAGCGATGCTACCTATAGCTAAAGGTATTGTTGAATTCTATACCAAACTAGAGGCTTATCAGAATTCTCCAAATGATGATATAAGAGCAAAGCTTTCAGAGTTGGTAAAGAGTAAACTAGAAGCCAAGATTCGTGGTTTAGATATTCCAAGAGTAATCAAGCTATATGAGCCTGAACTATTGATAACTGGATATGATGCATCAGTTGAATATGGAGTAGCTTATGCACACAGATTGATCTGATCTATTCTAGATCTTCCAATCCTAGGAGCTCCTTCAATTCTCTATACCTATTCCTTATAGTAACCTCTGTAACTCCTGCAATCTCTGCCACTTGTTTCTGGGTTCTTCGTTCTCCTTTCTCCAGAGCAGCTATGTAAAGAGCTGCAGCAGCAATACCAGTTGGACCTCTACCTGATAACATACCCTTTTCCATAGCCATCTCCACGATTTCTTTAGCTCTCTCCTGAACATCCTCACTCAACTGCAGGGCTGATGCGTATCTGGGGATATATATGGATGGACTAGTGAATGGGACCTTAAGATTCAATTCTCTCTTTATAAATCTATAAGCTCTTCCTATATCTTTCTTATCATTATCAGATATCTGAACGATATCATCAAGAGTCTTAGGGATATTATTCTTTCTACACACAGCATACACAACTGCAGCAACCACACTCTCTATCAATCTACCTCTGATCAATTGCTTCTCCACAGCTTTCTTGTATATATGAGCAGCCTCTTCAGCCACTCTCTTAGGTAATTGTAATCTATCAGTTATTTTCTCAAGTTCCTGGAGAGCTGTTGCTAAGTTTCTTTCATACGAAGAGGTCATAGAGATTCTCCTATGCCATTTTCTCATTCTATTTATAGTAGTTTGATGTTTTACAGATATCTTACTACCTCTGCTATCTTTGTTAGAAGTATCTATCTCTGTAGTTAGACCTCTGTTTGGTTTCATTACTGATAGAGGCCCCCCAGTTCTAGCTCTCTTAGCTCTCTGGTCAGCATCAAAAGCTCTCCACTCAGGACCGTAATCAATAGCTTCCTCACTTATCACCAATCCACAATCATTACATATCAATTCAGATGTTTCTGGATCCTGTGAGATGTTTGTACTTCCACAATCCGGACAGACAAGAGTATTCTCATCATGTTTGTGCTTTTTCTTCTCATCCATTGCACCATCACCTTTTTAAATTTTATTAATCCAACTTATATTTAAATCTTTCTATGTAAAAGAAAATATGTTGGATTATCTGTGTCGAGTATACTTTGGGATAGCATTCATAATCTTTCTAACAGGATGTATATCTTCTCAAATAACAGAGACTGAACTCTCTCCAAGCGAATTAATAGTTGACAGATCTATTTTATTAGATGAACATGTAAGAATAACTAGAGTTAATCAGACTGAAAGAATAATCGTTGTAGGAAGTTTCGCCAATGATGAATCACCATATTATATAACCCTGGAAGATTGGAAGAGAGTAAAAAATATAGTTACATACCGAGCAGCCCCTCAATCAGATATACTATATTTTAAGATCAGAATTGATAAAAGAGGAAAAACTCCATCTACTATGTATGAATTACTGAACTATACTATAAGAACTGCTGTATGTGATGATAATATATGTTATGGACCATCTCGACTCAATAAAAACAGATATGAAGGATTCTCCATATCAGAGAACTATGTAGTTATACCCGAAGAATTTAGACCAAAAATCGTTATATTATATATGATCCTAGGGAGTGCTTCTTCTCTAACATCTAATCCCGGAAATATGGTGGTTGTTGGGAAAATAGAGTTAGATAAGCTTAGCCCTATTAGATAACAATAAGAACACTCCTAAATCACCCTTCAATCTATAACTATGATCTCTTTTCAATTCTACACCATATTTCTTAGATATATAATCCTCAATCATCCTAACTCTAATTTCCCTATCCTCGAATAATACCGCATCATACCAAGGATCAAAATCATGCAATTTATTTATATCTATTATTTTAGCTATAAATCCTGTATCTCCGTGGATAGAATTTTCCATTCTTAATAGCTTTGTCTGATCTAGAGTGACATTACTATCCATAGATATTCTAAATCTGGACCGTTCCACTGCTAGAGCGAATTTCTGCATATCCACATCACTCCAATCACCTAGATAGACTCTATCATTCCCTGTGATTTCTCTTATGGATCTCAATAATCTAGCCTGCATTCTATTCTTCATATTCTCATATCTAGGTCCCATGAGTAAATTATCTTTCCTGATTATACCAATATCCTCAATCTTCACGTCTCTAAGGATTAGATAATCTATAATAGCTGATCTAGCATCTCTGGATAGCTCCTGAATCCATCTATCCCTTACATGTATATGAAACCCTCTATTTCCAGAGTAATTGATAACTATTCTCTGCAATCCAAATTCACTCTTTAGGATGTCATATAATTCAAAGATATCCTGCTTGATTATATTCAATCTATCCAAGCTCTCATCAATATCAATTGCAAAATCCGCTCTGATGTATTCTTTCTGATCCATAGGTCTATCTGGATGTTGATAGTAAGATATGGAATAAGAAATATATATTGGTGTTCTCTCAATCAGAAAATTCTTCAGCTGAGATTCGGATCTAAAAGCCAAATGTCTATACACTATTTTCTTTCCAAAATCTCCTATTCCGAACTCTCTCTTTTCTATTTCATCTATATGTATATTAATATTCCTATATGCTTCTGAGAACAGGTTTCTTACAATTGCTCTATCTCTTATCCCTTCCATTGTAGAGGATTATTAATGCCACAATTAGCTACACAGAGTCCTAACTGCCTTATCTTCTCACAGGAGTACATCTTGTATTTATTCTTATAAATATGTTCCAGGTAATATCTGGTTTTACGTTCGTTAAAATTAGGCAATTGACGGTAGATCTCAATAATCTCATCAATCTCCTTGTTTATATTTATCATATATATCCCTAGTATTAATCTCTCATAGTGCCCTACATTCTCTCCACTAGAAATTCTATTTAGAATGTTCTGTATACATGGGGGATATGATTTAATAGTTCTAACAATTGCCTTTGGCAACCAATCTTTAAACATCTCCTGCAGTTCTTTTCGATTAGAATCAACATATTCTCTAATACTTCTAAGCATCATATCTACTCTAACGTTCACTATTTCGTCATTATCCAATTCAATATAACCCTCTCTCATTTTCCTAGCAATCAGATTGGGGTGAACTGATATTCTTAAGTATTCTTCAATTCTGAGCTTTGATGGGAATATTTGGAAATTTACCCCTCTTGTTCTGTGATATATATTTACCAATATCTCTCGTGCTCTGTCAGTTCTATTTCTTAAGATATTAAAAATTACGTGTATCATTAACCTATCTATACTCCTATCATTAGGTATCTCATTCCAGACCCTTTCTGAATTTGCACGTATCTTTTCCTCATTGATTAGTGAAGTATCTAAATTTAACATCAACTTATATAATATGCAGACATTATTTAAAAACAACTTATAATACAGAACTGTGATAGCCAAGATCTCTGAATCGTTTCTAGTAATTAGCATAATAATATCCATATCCACAATCTATAGTTATCTAAACGACCTACCTAATTTCAATAATTTACTAATTACCAATATTATAACTTTGGCATTCCCAATATTATATACTCTATCACGTGCATATAATTCCATATCATCATTTATCTCAAGATTAATAAGCAAGGATAGATTAGTATTTAGAGATCCAAAGAGAATATTCAGAGTATCTCAGGGAAGTTTTCTAGCATTCATAGCCATAATATGGTTGATGTTTGGTGTGATCGCATCTATTCCGTTCTATTTGAAAACAGGCAAGATCGTAGACTCTCTATTTGAATCGTTTAGTGCGATTACTACTAGTGGATTCAGTGTAATAGAGGATGAGTTGGAGGATGATTTACTTATATATAGAGCATTATTGCAATGGATAGGGGGTTTAGGTGTAACATCTTTCATATTTACAGTGCTTAGAGGCATTTCTGGGAAATATCTTGCAAATAATATTGGGATAGAACAGAATTATGTAGATAGTTTCAGAAGCATTCTAATAATATACCTAACATTTACATTGATAATAATTATACTATTGATAATAACTGGTTTGGACTATTTAAATGCATTCCTATTATCACTGACTACTACTAGCAATGGAGGTTTTCCTGCAAAGAGTAATGATCTGAATCTAATTCAGAAATATATAATGGGTCTAGGAATGCTGGCAATGTCAATATCCTTGCCTATTTACTTAGGAAGAGGGGACCTGAAACTAGTAGGGATGTATATTCTATATTTAATTATGGTGATGATACTCTCTCATATCACAGGGATGGAGAGTAACGATGCTATTCTATTTACATTAACTACATCTACTTCTGGAGGGTATTCCTATGTCTCGCCTAACCTAAATGACTTACAAATCATGATATTCTCTATTGTGATGCTAATAGGAGGAATGACAATATCTACTGCTGGGGGTATAAAGATAAATAGAATTTTTGAGATTATAAAGACTATAAGGTACTATGTGTATTCTAAATTATACGGAGCTAAGTTCAAAATCGTAAATGAGCCTGTATTAATATTAATACTGTTTGCTAATTTATACATATTTACCTTTATAGCTCATTTAATAGAAGGGTTCAATATTAGAGAGAGCATGTTCAACTCTGCATCTGTTGTGGGGAATTGTGGGTATTCCCTTCTGGATTACAGAAATACATCAGATATCTTTAAGCTATACATAATCATAGTAATGTACTTAGCTAGAATAGAGATAATACCTATTATCGTACTAGGATTCAAACTTTTAAACAGATAGTATGTATTAGAATTATGAGGATCTTTATATTTGGTTTGGGTGAGATTGGTAAATATCTACTGAACATGTTTGCAAATGCCCATCAGATAGTAGTAAGTGATCTAGATGTAGACACAATGGAGACTGTTGCTGAAAATTATGGGGTGGAATACCTAGATTATGAAATTCTGGATGATTTGGAGACTAGTTTTGATTATGCATTTCTTGTATCAGATGATGTGAGTACTAACGTAATGTTGAGTATTCAAATGATCTCACAAGGATGTAAAAATGTTGTATGTTATGTTAATGATGAGCGATCCAAAAAGGTTCTAGAAAAATTGAATATAATGGCATTCTCTCAGGCAGAGATAGCTAAGAATATTATTCTCAGGAGTTTTAGAGGAGGAATCTACCGTGCTATTTTTGAGAATATGCTAGATACATATGAGGGAAAGAGTTTTAGAGGCAAATCACTGAGCCAGATCAAAAATGGATTATTTGTTATATCTAACAATAGGATAATAAAAGATCATAATTATGTAATCCAGGATGATGATATAGTTGTGGTTTATAGATAGTATTAAAAAGTCTAGTTGATATACAAAAATAGAGCCGAGGTGGCGGAACCAGGTTAACGCGCCAGCCTGGAGAGCTGGTTCCCGTAAGGGTTTGTGGGTTCAAATCCCACCCTCGGCGTTATATTAAAAAACAATTCTCAATAAAATAATATGGATCTATTTAGAATGCAGATATCAGAAGTTGATATAGCTAGATTTCTCTATCTAGCCGCCCATGATAATGCATTCGATAGATCTAGAGGGGTATTTAGAAACTACCTTGAATATCTCAGAGACAAAAAGGTTGGAAAGGATGTTGGGAATATGAATAGTTTTAAATCTATGCTAGCTAGAGATAAACCCGAATCATATGTTAAAATCCTGAAGATAATGGAAAGGGCGATAGAGATTGAAATACTAGCATCTATAAGAAACAATGTAGAGCATAATCAAATATTAGCTATAAAAGACCATCTATCAGTGGCTTTAAGATATATGGTATGGTTACACAGATTATTATCTGAGATATCTAACAATCGCATATTGAGTTTTGGAGCGTATACATATAGTCCATTAGATCTTAGGGGAGATTTGAATCTCGTTGCATCATATTTATCAAATGCTGGTAAGAGAATTGTATTTGGAGTTAGTTACAGCGTAGTATCTGATAGGAGTGTAATAGAAAGAATATTGATCGTAAATTTTAATCACGAAATGCAAACTCTTATAAAGGAATTTCTAAAGACTATAGCTGCTGAACAAACAACAGAGAGTGTTAATATTACTGCTATAACTACTAATTTAAATGATAAAGTCTATTCTGGTCTTATAAGAACCGATGATGAAATTGAACTGACAACATTCCGTAGCAATAATCCAGAAGTAAAATTCTATGTAATAAAAGATATTTAAAGTTTAATTATCTAAAAATTATTATGGCATTCTTTTCTGAAACTTCTCAAACACCAGATGTAAATAAGGAAAGGGCACTCTACCTCGAACCTATGGCACAATCCCCTGGAGAATTAAATGTGAATGGGGCAAAGATAAGATTTATTAAGCAGAAAGATGGAGTTTTTGTTGAATTGCCGGATGGTCAGAAAATTCAGATGAAAGAAGGGGATGTGTTGGTTGTATCTAAAGATGGAAAATATACTGTGATAAGACCTGAGAACAGAGAAGAAGTGATCTCTAGATTGTTGGAGAATGGATATTCTGTAATGATGTGGCATAGAAATGAGCTGTATCGAGTAAGTTTCGATAAGGATACTAACAGGGCTGTTGCAAAGCTGAATGGAAATAACGTTGAAAACCTTACTGCAGGTGTAAGAAAAAACGAGGATGCATACCAAAAATGGAGAGAAGGAGAAAGAGATAGTGTAAGGTTGAAAGATGTGAGAGAAGAATATAGAAAACTCTCATTTGATCAGAGGCGTAATCTATTCGAAACTGCTAGAAAAATAACCCTGGGGAAATCTGAGATGAGTGAGGAGCAGAGAAAAATATTGGAAAGTCTGAGAGAGGATATTGCAAAATTAAGATCGTTAGGGTTGTCTGAGCAGGAAATCTTGAATAGGTACTTTGGCTCTGAACATGGTAAGATTATATATGATCTATATACCATGCAGAAAAAGTTATATGGGGAGAAAAAATACGATTTTGACACCTATGTGGCAGCACTGTTGATGTCTCTAGGTGCTAAAACAACAAACAACCATAATCAAAATACTTCAACACAAGCCTCGCATGAGTCTCAAGATCAAGTAGTTGCAACTTTAAATAGAGAGGGAAAAGCCACCGTAAATATTGATGGGGTGGAGATATCTATTAGCTATGTTAAAGATGGAAATGGAAATGCCATACATCTAACTGATGGAAAAACATCTCATATCATCTATTCTCCAGAATTAAATCTAGGTTTCTACTCTTCCATACCCGATCTAAATCAGAATCCGGCTGTTTATGCATTAAAGGTTGAAAATGGTACTATTAGAATATTTGATCCGAGATATGATAAAAGTTCTCAAGGAGCATACTTAATAATCCCTCACCCTAATGGTACTATAACTTTCTTAAAAATAAAAGAACCGGTAACTAATTTAAATAGAAACAACTATTTTAGTTAATATGCAAGCTGTATTAGAACAAAAAGTAGATAAAGAATTGGTTTGGTTAAGTGAGGTGCAAAGATTGAGTTTAGATCAATTAAAAAAGCTTGATGCTAAAGATGGAAAATTAGATGGTGTTATTTCCTTAGAGATTGAGTTAGGTAGTAGAACATATAATATAAAACTTAGTTACAATGAAAAAGGGGAAATCCATTTAGTTATGAATGATGGACAGCGTGTAAAGATAGAGCAAGGGGACATAATTGCTATAAATGGAGATACGGGTAGGTATACTCTAATAAAGCCAGTTGATCCAAAGATATCCCCTGCCCAGACTATCCATAATCTCATGGGTAAAGAATGGCACGCTCTATGCTTTTATAATGGTGCGCTTCATCATAGTTTTCTAAATCCAGGAGCAGCTATTGCTAGAGCTAATGGAAATTTTGAACGTCTGAAACAACTTAAAGGCGGAGAGTTAAGGAATTTTGAGCTTAAGATTGGCGATAGACCTGTTGGATATGCTGATTGGAGAGCTCAGGAGAGAAGCATACCTCAAAGTCAGGAAAACGGGCAAATGGAAGAGAAGGTAATTGAAAATAAGAATCCTCCTAATATATTTTATAATAGTAAAGAGCTCAATAATCAACAGGTAAAATATGTGGATCAGTCAAAGACTCAGCAAGAATCTAGATCTACTGATTCTACATCCCTTAACACGGGCACATCTTTCAAGCCAGAAACCCAACAAGAAGCTAGATATAATAATAATTCAGAGAGTTCTATGGCTGATAATAATTCAAATATAGCAGGGAGAAGAGGAGAATGGAGTAGTTATGGTGAGGAAAGAGAAGAATATCCTCCATTATCTAACCAGACCCCATCTTCTAATCAAGCCGTAAGTTCGGAGCAAGTGAGTAGTGGAAATTCTGCAACTACTAAAAAGCTCGATATCCAACAAGATAAAACTACGAATGATCAATTGCATGATATTACAGGATCTAAATATCAAGCTAATCTTTTAGAAAGTGCCTATCATGCATTATCTAGGAGATATCCAGAATTAACATTCGAGGCTTATATTGAATTGGTAAAGAAACATTTTAGTGATCCTAACAACAATTTTGTAGATAGTTACAGAGCTTTGATGAAAGAGGTTTATGAGAAATTTGGTAAGAAAGAAACAGTTGAAGAGAGGAGTGGAACTAGTGATCAGAATAATTTAACAAATCCTACCCAGAATTCCTCTGGATCTGAGACCAGAGACGATTCCGTAGTGCTGACTCCAGGTAAATCTGTAATACACCGTGGAATAAATTATACTTTAAATAGTAGTAATGAATTAGAAATCCAATACATGGGATCGGAAGTTAAACTCCCTCTACCATCAGAGGGCTCAGAGGAATTCATAGTTTATATAGATCCTTTAGGAGGGCTTAAAGTAGTACCATATCAATCTATGTCCATAGGATCTTCTTTTAGAACAGAGAGTTTACCTGAAGAATACACTAAGATCACATTAACTCCGTATGGTGTTTTCATAGAGAGAAAGAGAAAACAGGGTTAAAAATCGTCTCATTAAATTATTTAAAATTTTTGTTTAGCTAATTTAAATATGAGAGTTAGATTTCTGGGCCATTCTGCAGTATATATCGAATCAGATTCAAAGAGATTAATTATAGACCCTTGGATCAGAAACAACCCAAAAGCATTGATAAGTTTTGAGCAGCTCTATAATCTGGATTTGGATTATATATTAGTTACTCATGGACATTTTGATCATGGGTTAGAAGATGGGATAGATGTATCAAAAAATACAGGAGCGAAGATAGTAGGCCATGTGGAAATGATGCAATATGCAGGAGAAAAGGGTGCCTCCACTATACCAATGAACATCGGAGGTTATATCCGGGATGGTAATCTAACAATCCACATGTTTCAAGCATATCATACATGTCCATACGGAGTTCCAACCAGCTTTGTAGTATCCGATGGTAAAACTAGTATATTCCATGCAGGTGATACAGGATTAACAAGAGATTTTGAGATTGTTGCTATGAAGTATAAATTGGATTTAGCAATATTACCGATAGGTGGAAGATTCACTATGAGTTATGAAGATGTGGATATAGCTAAACAGATGCTAAAGGCTAGGAGATATGTGGGGATTCACTATGATACTTTCCCTCTAATAACAATAGACAAGAATATAGCGGAGAAAGAAATAGAGCTCTATGAAAGAACAAAAGAGATAGATATTTAAATCTATTTAAGATAATATGATTATGGACTTTCTATTCTGGTTATTCGTAGCCGCAATAATAGCAATTATCCTATTCCGACCAATAGTAGTGATCAATCAATCTCAGGTAGGATTGCTGATAAGATTAGGAAAATACAGTGGAAAATTAGGTCCAGGAGTGCATATTGTTATGCCTATAATAGAATATGTGATGATAGTAGATTTAAGAGAATCTCTGATAGACGTTAAACCCCAAGAGGTGATAACTAAAGATAATGTAAACGTTGTCGTAGATGCTGTTGTTTACTATCAGATAATAGACCCAGAAAAGGCAGTATTTGGTGTTACTGACGTTATTCTAGCAATATCTCAATTGGCACAGACTACACTAAGAGCTAGAATAGGAGAATTAGAATTGGATCAGCTTCTATCAGCAAGAGAAACCTTGAATGCAAGAATGAGAGAGACTTTAGATGTTGAAACTGATAAGTGGGGAGTGAAGATAACCAAAGTAGAGGTTAAGAGAATAGATCCTCCTCCTAGAATTCAAGAAGCTATGGCACAGCAGATGACGGCAGAGAGAGAGAAGAGAGCTAAGATAACTCTTGCAGAGGCAGATAGACAGGACGCAATCCTAAGAGCAGAGGGATACAAACAATCCAATATCCTCAAAGCTGAGGGAGATGCTAGATCCAATGTGCTTAGGGCAGAAGCAGAAGCAAAGGCATACGTATTGAAGATGGAAGCAGAGGCAAAAGGAATTGAATTGAAAGCTAATGCTGAAGCACAGGCAAAAATTATACTAGGAGAGAGTGAAGCAAGAGTACTGAAAATGATAAGAGAGGAACTCAGTAAGAGCGGAGCTAAGGAATTGTTATTGTATACATATTATAATAACCTACCAAAGCTAGCTCAGGGTGGTAAATCTATAGTTGTTCCATACGAATCTGCTCAACAGATCAGTTCTCTGATATTAGCATCAGAATATTTGAAGCAGGATAAGGAATAGATGTTTGAGTTCATCTTTCTTTTTATAGCATTTTTGATCCTTTTAATAGATATATTTATATTACAAACTATATTCATTTCTTTTATCGCAATATGGATGATATCTTCTTCTATAGTATATTTCTTACTAAGCTTTGTCCCACTTACATTTAATCTTCATTTTGGGATCTCTCTCGTCTTAGGGATGGTACCTGCGTATCTGTACTATCAAACCATTAAATCCAAGTATGGTGGAAAGGTCGTTACTGAGGTGAGTTTTGACGAGAAGAAGTTGTTTGGTTTGAGATCAGATAGGGCCAAAGTTAAGCGAAAGATTGATGATAATAGATATTTAGTCGATGTAGACGGATTGGAATGGACAGCAATCTCAGAAGAACCTCTGAATGAAGGTGAAATAGTTAAAATCTATGATATAGAGGGGGCTATTCTAAAGGTTAGAAAATGATCTATACTGTACTAATTCTAATTCCAATTTTCGGTATCATTGCGTCTCTATATCTATTAAAACCAAATCTGATACTAAGACAATTTATTGGAGCTACTGTTATAAATGCTATTATATTCTTAACTATAGACACATTTCTAACTGGCAAATCTTGGTATTTCAATCAGGATTATATACTTGGATTCTATCTAATTAACTTACCCATAGAGGAAGTTCTATTCTTTCTAGTTATTCCTCCAATAGTCTACATACTATCTCTCTATCTACCTTCACATATTAGTTACAGATATATTAATATAGGCATTGTACTAGTGGCTATCTTAATCTTATACTCTGCAAAATCAGGGATATATACTGATTTAATGATAATACTATCTATAATCGGATTGGTTTATTATATAATTTTTGGTGATATGGAAATAGATAGAGCAGTAATATTATCTTATCTATTATTCTTACCATATAATTATGTTTTAACATCTGTTCCTATAGTAGTATATATACCCGAAGGATTCTCTAATATTAGATTTATAACTATTCCTGTGGAGGATTTCTTATTCAATTTCATCATGATGTTAGGATTTGTCGGTGGTTTCAAGATCGCCAGAGAGTTATCAAAGATGTGCGATTCTATACAGATTCTCTCAGATCTGAAGCGCAGATTAAGTTTATAAAGATATATGATTACATAATTATATTGTGTTAGAACTCATATTTCTGTTATTCATTGGTTATGTTATAAAAAACCATATCGACGCAAAAACAATATTCAATATTCTGTTCTATCTAGTAATTCCATGTGCAATAATACTACAGTTTAGTGATATCAAGATAACACCAGATCTAGCGTTATTTCCGTTGTTATATATTATATCTGGACTTCTAATAATTCATGTAATAGAATTTTTAGGAAAGAGAAGCGGTTTTAATAGAGTACAAATAGGGACTGGAATTATAACAGTACCAATAATTAACGCCGGAGCACTATATAGTATCTCCTATTATTTCTTTGGAGCGGAAGGATTAGTGAAATCAACATTATACACTATTGGTTATATATTCCTCATACCCTATTCCATATTCAGAGCTTCAAACTATTCGGTGCACTATTCTAATAGGGAGGATCTAATAATTGGACAAACTATCAAATCTCCAATAATAATTTCAATAATAATTGCTATACTTATGAATTATTTAGATATAAAAATAGAGGGGATTTTTAGAGATATGATCGATATGGTTGTAGATATGTTGGTTCCGCTGAGTATGATGTCAATAGGGGCAACCATTAATCTATCAACTACTGTAAATAGATTTATACTATCTGTATTGGCAATCAGAACGATTCTCCCTGTATTCATAATAATTCTATTATATAATCTACACCTTATAGAATATAATGATCTAAAACTATTGATAATAGCAGCACTATCGCCATTAGGGTTCTTTGGACCTATGATATCAAACAGGATAGGTTTAGATGTTGAACTATCTTCGAACCTAGTATTTGTATCAATAATACTATTTCTAATCATTTTCGTATGGATTTAAAAATCATATCTAACTACTAATTAATTGTGCTAGAGCTTTTGGTGTTCTTCATAATAGGATATATTCTTAAGAATTTTATGAAAGATAATAGTTCAATTTTTGATCTATTGTATTTTGTAATTTATCCTGCAGCCATCATATATGGTATGTTAAATATAGAATTTAATCAGAATCTATTGATATTTCCGATAACTTATATCATAATAGGTATTATAAATATCCATATTTTTGAGACTTTGGGGAATCTACTATCGATGGAGAAATACAGAATAGGTGCTACAATCCTATCAATTCCAATAGTAAATTCTGGCGTAGTATATTCGATAGGTTATATACTAGAGGGTGAGAAAGGATTGATCAAGATGGTTGTCTATACTTTAGGAGATCTAATAGTCATTCCATACTCTCAACTGATTGCCTCAAAATACGCTGTTAATTCTAGTAAAACTACTGACCTCAGCTCCATACTAATATCCCCTATAAATTTAGCTATTACTATAGGAACCTTAATATTCCTACTGAACATTCAAATACCAGAATTTATAGTTCAGATACTCTCCAAGCTCTCCAGCATGATAACTCCTCTAGTTATGATTGGATTGGGTTCATCAATAAATACAGAGGGGCTGTTATCCAAAACAACAGTCAGTTTGATTATACTACGAACAGCCATTGCATCAGTTGTTTCTCTGTTGATTGCAATATTATCTTCTCTTAGTTATTCTGATACCATACTTCTAATGGCCGCATCTATATCATCACTCGGATTCGTTGGAACTGTGATAGCTAGACAGATAGGATTAGATTATAGATTTTCCGCAGCATTAGTTTTCATATCTATTATAATCCTATTTCCTATTCTATTTATCATCAACATTCTATGGTAATCTTTCTGGTATTTTTCAGCTTATTAGTAATGTTTTTAAGTATACACAAATTGTCTGATGACTATTTATCTATAGCGGATATCACCAGAATCAGATCTTGTATGTTGATTCACGAGAAAAACTTCATAGCAAATCTTCTAAACATCAGCACAGATATATATGAATTACATCTAGCTCTAAAAACTATATCTAGTTCATCCCATAATCCACTGGTTAGATTAATTGCTGAAGAACTAGACAACAGACTGAAAAAAGAATATCCGAAGATCATATCTATTTATATTAAATCATATCGGCACAATGATAAGTGTATAGGTAGCAATCATAGAGTATTAATTATCCCAATAACCTCACTCATATCAATAGATAGTATCAGATTCACAGACGGGTATATAAGATATATCGGAGAAGGTTCTCTTGCCAACCCATATATTCTAGAATCAATAGTCGAAATAGACTTTGACAATGGAAATCTGTGCATATCTTGCAAACCTGGTAGGTTTATAGTTCTGGGAGAATTAACTGATAGGGAGATGGGATATTTTAAGATACTTGAAGGTAAATTTAATCTATCCTCAGAATGTATTCATAGATCCAACAGAGCTCTGGATATACTTGATGATGTGCTAGAGATACAGGGTTATTTAAACTTCTGTGAATAGTGGGCAGCATTATAACCAGCTACTGCCCCTTCTGCTATAGCGTTTACTAGCTGTTTGAAGGAACCATATCTGATGTCTCCTGCTGCAAATACTCCTTCTAGATTTGTTCTAAACTCCTCGTCAGTAACAATATATCCATCTTTAAGTTCCACTCTCCCTTCAACCAGCTCTGTATTAGGTTTATACCCTATGAAAATGAATACACCATCCACATCCAAATCTCTTATCTCTCCGGTAATCAGATTTTTGATTTTAACCCCCTCTAGATTTTCCCCGCCATAAATCTCATCAACAACACTATTCAGTATAAACTCAACGTTAGATCTCTTTCTTAATTCATCGATATTTGCCTGTTCTGCTCTGAAAGTATCCCTCCTATGCACTAAATACAATTTCCTAACTATATTAGAAAGATATATACTCTCCTTAACCGCAGAATCTCCTCCCCCTACAACTACCACATCTCTATCTTTAAAGAAAGGTCCGTCACATATAGCACAAGTGGAAACTCCTTTACCAAAATATCTTTCCTCGCCTGGAACCCCAAGTGTCTTCGGCTTTACACCCATAGTAAGAACGATTGCTCTTGCCTCAAAAATGTAATCAGCAGCATATACTCTTTTAATATCTGATTCTAACTCCAATCTGGTTACAGGCGTAAACTCAAGTATATCTACCCCTATTCGTATCATATGATCTTTGTATCTTTTAGCTAGTTCAGATCCTGATATACTAGGCAAGCCGGGATAGTTATCAACCAACCATGTACTAGCGATATTCCCTCCAATTCCTTTCCCATCTATCACAAGGGTTTTGGCCCCAGATCTTTTAGCATATATACTAGCGCCCACTCCAGCGGGGCCTCCTCCAATTACAATCACATCGTAGTATTTTGAATATTCAGTCTTTCTAAACCCAAACATACCAATTCCTTTTATGGCAGATTTTTAAAAATTAACTATTGATTAAAATTCATGGAAGTTTATTTAATACTATTGAAAGTGTTGTCTAATCTTATCTATGGGATATTCACTCTGATGATATCAATAAGAGTTTTCGACGCATTAACCAAGGAGATCAATGAAATAGATGAAATTAAACGGAAGAATATAAGCGTAGGAATAGTACTCTCAGGTATAATAATCTCCATGAGTATAATGATTGCGGATGTACTGAAAGATTCTTACATCCCCGATACCATAGAGGAGTTTATACTAACTACACTATTTGATATTTTCAGATATTTGTTTAGCATAATTGTGGGAATATCAATAATATTTATCAGCTATAATATGTTTAGAATATTGAATGCTAAGAGATTTAATACAATACTAGAGCTAAAGAATGGTAATATCGCTGTAGCTTTGCTCCTAACTGTTTACTTCATCGCCCTGATGCTAATAATAACTCCCGCTCTCAAGACACTATTCAATGTGATTATTAGTTATAACCTAAAAGTGGTAATTCCATGAAATTTGACGATTTGCTAGAATTAGGAGATATTGTGGATATAAGATATCCTGCTAAGGGATTTATAGTAATAAAACCATATGGTATGTTAGCTATTAAGAATCTGTATAGATTGTTTGAAAGAGAATTGGAAATCGACGGGCATGAGCCTGTACATTTTCCTGCGGTTATTCCTGAGAGAAATCTGAGATTAGAAGAAGAACATTTCAAAGGATTTGAAGGGGAAGTATTCTGGATCACCAGGGCAGGTCTGAATGAATTGGAAGAGAGATATGTCCTTAGACCCACCTCTGAGACAGCTATCTACCCTATGTATGCCTTATGGATAAAGAGCTACAGGGATCTTCCAGTGAAGTACTATCTCTCGGGAACTGTGTGGAGGTATGAGACAAAATCAACCAGACCACTAATAAGAGGGAGAGAATTTCTGTGGATAGAAACCCATGATGCTTTCAGAAATGAGAACGAGGCTAGATCGCAGATAAGCAGAGATCTTGAAATCTCTAGGAGAGTAATTAGAGATAGATTGAAACTAGATTTTATTATGGTTAAGAGACCGAGCTGGGATAGATTTGCTGGAGCTGTGGATACCTATGCTGTTGATACTCTGCTTCCAGATGGGAAGGTGTTACAGATAGCTACAACACACTATCTAGGAGAGAATTTTGCTAGAGTATTTAATGTAAAATATATGGATGATACTGAAACAGATAGATATGTCCATCAGACATGTTTTGGAATAGGTATAAACAGAATTCTAGCGGCAACCATATATAATCATGCTGATGACACAGGTCTGAGACTCCCCAGTTCCATAGCACCATACCAAGCAGTTATAATACCTATACATCCAGTTAGCGATATGTATATAGATAGAGTAATAGAGATCTATTCTAAGTATAGGATAAAAGTTGATAGGAGAGAAGGAATAACCCCGGGGAATAAATTCTATTACTGGGACAAGAGAGGAGTTCCTATCAAAATAATCGTTGGTAAGAGAGAGGAGGAAAACAGTACAATCACCGTATCCACTAGATCTGGGATAAAAGAAACAATACCTCTGGGGGAGGATCTAGATAAGTATTTTGAATACTATGATGATAGTATCAAACAGACCTTGAAGATATATGATGCAAAAGATCTGGAAGATTTGAAGAAGATCTTGGATGCTGGTGGGATAGCAAGGGCCCCATTCTGCAGTGTAGAGAAGGAGGGGGAAGAATGCTATAGAGTCATCAAAGAGCGATTCAAAGCAGAGATCAGAGGAGTGAGAATAGATGTAGACGAGAAACCTGAAGGGAAATGTATTGTATCTGGTAGAAAGGCAGAGTATGTAGTATATATTGCAAAGCAATATTAACCATGGATATATATAGAGTAGATAAGGAGATTAATAAAACCACAGAATACAGATTAAATGATAGTAGTAAGTATATATTGGTCTTGGAACGAGGTAAAGATGATGTTTATGGAAATCTGACTCAGTTGAATATAGATCCTCTGTTCATTCAAGATACTATTCAGGAAGATGTGATCAAATACGAAAATATCGATGAATTGAGTATTTTTACCCTACTCGTCAATACCTTTGATATACAGAATAATTCAGTACAATCATACCAATTCTCTATAATAATTCGAGATAATATTATCGCATTTATTGTAGATAATCTAACTCGGGAATATGTTAATAGAATCCTGAAAATATATACATCCAAGAGAAATTACTCAGTACAGTATTTAATATATCTTACAATCCATTCGATTCTGACTGATAATATAATGATACTAGATTATTTAGAGAGCAAATTCATTACCTATGAGAGAAACCTCTCAAATCTCTCTGCTCTGGGTGAAGTGGATTACAAGCAAATCTATCAAATATTCGATATAAAGGATGCTTTGAGCGTACTTAAAAGACAGAGTATCTTATACAGAGAAGTATTTGTCAATATAAAAAATGATATATTCAACCAGGATAGTTTGATATATTATGAAGATCTAGTGGATAGATCAAATATGCTAAGTAAGGATATAGATATATTAAATGATAGGATACAGAACTTCGTAACCCAGATGTTGCTAATAATGAACTTCAGTGCAGCTGAAGCTACCAAGCTCCTATCAGCAATATCAGCTATATTCTTACCTATGTCTGTGGTTGCAGGAATCTATGGCATGAATTTTGCCAACATGCCGGAATTAGAACATCCTATGGGTTATTATTTCGCTCTTCTGATGATAATAATAAGTGGAGTAATATCTTTTTATATCATGAAGAAAAAGAGATATATTTAAAAATATTTTTTATTAATTAATCAATAACGATCCTAAAATGAAACAGAAAATCCTGATAATATCCGAAGGAGGGGCAGGACTCCCAGTAGCAGTGCAGACTGAACCTAGCCCGAGGCTATACGTAGATAGTGCTTTTCTAAATGTTATAACAGCTCTGATCATTGCTAAGCGGCATAAGAGAGGAGGGGATGATGTTACTGTAAGATTTGGAGTACAGTATTTTACAAGTGCAAACGAGTACCATATTCCAGAGAGTTTTGAAAGCTATTTCTACCGTAATTATAGTAGCGGTAATTATAGTCGTGTGAAGGATTATGGATTAATCGAATTCTTAGATCAGTTCCAGTTGGCAGAAGAGGATAGAAAGCGCCTGCAATTACATCTGTCAATGTTTCTAGATTATATCGGTAGAGCGCCTGTTGTCTATAGCTATAATGAACACAGTTTCAGAGACATGTTCAATTATATGGGAAAGATGCAGAAGATTATTAGTATAAATAATGAATACGGTGAATTGCCATTCAAGTTAGAGTTGAATCAAAATCCAAACACCGTAACTAAAGCGTTAATAGAATTTATCGCTAAAACCCTTAAGATTCAGAATGATATTGAAATCATATTTGATGAAGGTCCTAGACTAGAGTTGAGCAAAGAACAGATTCTTAAGATGATACCAGATAATTTAAAAACATTCAAGAAACATTTCAGAGAAATACTAGGGCATCTATATACTTTTATGATCGAGGATCTAGGATACACTCCACCAGATTCATTTCCAATAACAATTGCTTCTGAAAAGGGGGAAATCTACAATGGCATCAGATATCTGTTTAATGATAAAAACTATGTGAAATTCGTTAGAACATACATGGGTCAAAATCTTGGATATTTTGATTCTAGAAAGCTCGATAGAAATGAATTGATTGGTAGAATTGAAAAACAGTCATCACCATTCTATTTTAAATTCCCCATAGCAGTATTCGAAGGAGAGATGATAATACCTATACAAAGTGCAGATGTACTTCTTGATAGGGAGAAATTCTCTGAATGGAAAAATCAAAATAAAGATGCTGCAAAAGAATACTCTAAAGTGTATGTTGTAGAAGGAATAGACGGCTACGAGGGTAATCCTCATACCATAGGGTTAAGAGAACGTATAATTAGATACTTTGCCTCTGATGATAAATATATCCGAGTCAGATCACCTAATATAACAGAATTAGAATATTCAAGTAAATACGTTGAACATTTAACTAAACTGATAAAACATATGGAAGAATCTTTCCGGGACTAAAGTATTTAAATAATTATTACTGAATTAACTTATGGCAAAGATGAGTATTATATATCAAATAAATCTTGATCAGGAGATGATAGATCAGGTATCTGAGATACTGAAAGACCAGTACGATGCTAAAGACGTGAAAATTGTGGAAATAGGATTTGGTATCAGAGCTCTGCAAGTGTTGTTTATACTAGATGAAGGGTACCCTATAGATGAGCTGGAGATGAAATTGGGGGAAATAGAAGGCGTATCATCTGTACAAGTAGTTGGAATGAACAGATTAGGGTAGAGAGCCGGGTGTGGGAGTCGAACCCACCTACACCGGTTTCTACTTTGTAACTGGAGCATCTGCAGCCGGTTGCGTAGCCGCTCCGCCAACCCGGCATTTCTTATTTAAAATATTACATTTAAAAATAATACATGCACTCAATATTAGCTGGAATTCTAATTGGGGCGATCTCTAAATATCTTGACGATGCCCCTCTGACCAACCTAAACATTTTGCTCATAATAATATCCTTACCACTATGGTATTTATATTTATCAGATTTCCTGCTTATAGGGTTAGCACTGTTATTAGCTGTGCTAATGGCAGAGAAGATAGATACCATTACACTATCTCTCTATTATGTTATAGCAGTTATTGCCCTATTTGCAGTATTACTGACAACAGATCAATCAGGATTCAGATTGGCACCTTTTCTCATATATCTTATAGCTCTATATTATGATGAAAGAGAAATCAAAATATTAGGCATGGAAAGAGTTCTCATATACTTAGGAATTTTAATATCATCTATTATTGCAATATATCTACATGTAACAGCTGGACTTGATCTTCAACCATATCTAAAGGATCTTATAGGAATTATTAGCTTTGATATAGGTTATATAATAACTAGCAGATTCATTACTCAAAAGATTTAAAAATGTTTTTATAAATATAGAATTGCCGATTACCACTTGTAGTGGGAGGTAGATAATAATGAAAGAAATCAGAGAAGGTTTGGAGGCTGCACTTGCAGCTAAGGTTAAGAGGAATTTTCTACAGAGTGTAGAGATGATAGTGAACTTTAGAGGAGTTGATTTTAAGAAAAACAGACTAACAATATCAATCAATCTTCCAAAAGGTAAGGGTAAGCCAAATAACATAGTAGTGGTAGCAGATGAAGCCACTGTATACAAGCTCAAGAATTCTGGTCTGGAAATAAAATATCTACTTAAACCCGAGGAGATTTCCAATGTAAATATTAAAGATATTAAGAAAATTGCAAGGAGAGGGATATTCTATGTAATGCCTCAATTCATACCTAATGTAGCTAAGGTATGGGGTAAGATTTTGGGAAGCAGAGGTAACACAATATTACCTCTAGTGGGTGATCCGATCAAGTTGGTAGAATCTGCTAAGAACATAGTTAGATTTAGCTCCAGGGGAAAGTTCTTACCAACCGCTCAATTTACTATAGGTGCGGAGAATATGAGTATAGATGATCTATATGATAATGCAATGGCTATAATTGAAGAATTGGATAAGAGAAAGCTTAGATCTAATATCAGATCCATATACTTCAAATTATCAATGTCTCCTCCTGTTAAGGTTAAAATGGGTGAAACACAATGAAGAGAAAAGAGATGTTACAATCTCAAGTTCAGGAACTCCTAGAATTATCTAAGAAATTTCCTAATATAATCCTAATCGATATAAGAAAGATTCCTGCCCAATTACAGAAAAATATCAGATCTAAAATTCCTGGTTACAAAAGAGTATTGAAAAAGACTGTTGTGAATAGAGTATTGAAAGCACTGGGTTCGAACTACAGTGTGGATTATCCTGTAATGTTTATATTTACAGAACTTACTCCTTATCGAGTAGAGAAGATTTTGAGAGCTGAAGTATTGCCTGTAGCTGCAAAACCAGGACAGATAGCTGATAGAGATATTATTGTAGAGGAAACAGAGACCAATCTCCCTCCAGGTCCGTCACTATCTGTGCTGAAACAGGCTGGATTAGATGCCAGAGTTGACAAAGGTAAGATAAAGATAGCTAAAACATCTACATTGGTTAGAGCAGGTCAGGTTATTACCACAAATCATGTACAGGCACTACAGTTGTTAGGAATCAAACCATTCACAATCAGAGCTAAGATAAGTTATGGGTTTGATGGATCTACAGAATTCAGATCTGAAGTATTTGAATTGGATTCTGAAAAATTACAGGAAGAGATCGTTGGGTCATTGGGTAGTGCCATCAATCTAGCTGTGAATGCATCTTATCCTAACACATCATCTATAGAACTTATAGTGATAAATGCGGTGAATCAGGCAATCAATCTATCAACTAATTCAGGTTATTATTCACCAATGAGCATAGGAAATATAATATATAAAAATATATTGATAGGTAATAATATTAAGGTGATAACAAATGAAAGTTGATCCATATGTACATGCAGCATTAGTGTTGTATGGTGCTGGTAAGCAGATAGATGTAGAGAGTCTAAAGGCTGTGGTGTCTGCAGCTGGAGTATCTGTAGATGAGGCTAAAGTAAAAGTTCTAGTAGATGCTCTTAAGGATGTAAACTTGGAGGAGGCAATAGCTAAAGCTGCAGCAGCTCCTGTAGCAGCAGCCCCTGTTGCCCAGGAGACTAAGACAGAAGAGAAGAAGGAAGAGAAAGAGGAGAAGAAAGAGGATGATGGAGCAGCAGGATTGGCAGCTCTATTTGGATAGATCACCAAACCTCTTTCATTTTATTTTCCCTCTGTTTTTCATGAAAGGTTATTTTTAAATTAAATTGTTGTTAATAATTATTTATGGTGTTCCTGCTATTATTACTAATATTCAGTTTCTATTCTTTTGCTCCTACTATAGGAGATGGTTGTAGTGGAGATAGTGGAATTGGTAATCCTACGACATGTGAGTATATAAATCAGGAGCAAGATCCTAGCTCAGGAAGTAATAGTGAATCCGGTTCAGGTACTGGAAGCCCACAAGGAGGATCTGGAGGAAATATAAATCCACTATCTTCATGTGATGCCTATGATTTGACTTCATTACAAAATGCGTTACAATCCTCTTCTTGTGTGATTGTGAATGTAGTAAATGATATAGCCAGTAACAATCTTGTTACCATAACCTCTTCGACTGGAACTAATAAAATTGTTCAAGGTAATGGGAATACTATAACAAACGTCGTTTTTAATAAAGTTAGTGATAACTTTGAAGTGGACAATTTAATATTAATAAAAGGAGGGATTCGAGCTAGCTACTCTATAGGAAGAATTATTATAAATAGGGTGCATTTTTATGACTCTTATATTAATATATGGGATCATGGCCCATTTGAAATAACTAATTCTAATTTTACAAGTATCTCTTATATAGAATTGAGTAATACATCGGGTTATATTGAGAATATATCTTTTAGAAACGTTAATACTTCTAGAAGTCTTATCCGTATTTTATATTATTCTCCCCCACCTGCAGCTGGTTCTAATAAGATATTGATGAAAAACATTAGCTTCATTAATGTTACATCCACTAGCTCTGATGGAGGAATTCATATCTTCTATTATAGTTTTGGATATGGACAAATATGGAAATATTGCACATTAATAGAGAATATATTGGTTTTGAATAGTTCGATGAACAGTCTGATTTATGCTAAATCAGAAAATATAAATGATGAACTTTGTATCAATGTTTCATATGGAGAAATAAATAGTTCGAAATTTACTAATGGAATAGTTGTTGTAGAGAAATATTTGCATGAATTAAAAATACATAACCTAAAAATATATGAGGTTTTAGGGGGATTACTACGTCAACTTTATCAAGGATACCGTATTTATATTTTGATCTTATCTTCCAATATAATTAATGTTAATACTAGTAATAATATAATTGATATTTCAAAAGTCCACATATTCCACATGTATAATAATTTTGTAAATGCTGAGAAGTCTAATTCTAATGTGATTTATGTATTTGAATGTACTGGAGGAGTCAATAATTGTGATATCTATAATAATAGCTTTCATAATTACAAAAATTACTTATTTTATTTAACATCTGGGGGAACATATAAAATATATAATAATTATGTATTAACACCCTATTCCAATAAAGTAGGTTACGGCCAATCTATTTTATTTTACAATAATTATGTAGTAGTAAATTATACAAACGATATAGAAATTGGAGCAATGACAAACAGTTATTTAAACACTTCTCGACAACCAGGACCTTCTATAATAAATACCCCAGAAATAGGTGGGAATTGCTGGTCCAATATATCTTTGACACACGGGCCGTGCTATACTTGTACAGATGCAAATAATGATGGATTCTGTGATCAACCGTTCCAGCCAAATTCATATTCATCATTAATAGATTTGTTGCCTTTGCGATACATGGGATTAAACGACAATACCCCCCCAGATGTTAATGTAACACATCCTGGTAATAGGGTTACTACTAGTTCTGTGAATGTGAATGTGAGTTTCAATCTCTGGGATGATATGGTGATAAGTAGATATGAGGTGTATCTGAATGGTAGTTTGGTGTTGGATAATACTTTAAGTGGTATCACTAATGGAACCTACAGTTATCTGTTCCAGAATCTGGGTCCAGGTGTGTATAGTGTTAGAGTGGTTGTTTATGATTTGATGAATAATTC
>JAVYLQ010000005.1:0-22001 GCA_038740615.1 Candidatus Anstonellales archaeon
TGGATTATTAGAGCACCAAATCTGAATCTGAATATTCCAGCATATGCGATATGGGTATATATTAGTAGTATAAAATCCAGATTCGATAAAGCACTGAGGTTAGCTGAAGAGTATAGCAGAAAGGGAATAAGAGATGAGAGAGAGGATATTAAAGATTTAAGAGAGAAGTTCAGAGAATTGGTTCGGAATGGAATATTAGACTCTACAACAGATCTAGAACTTGTGATATTGGCAAAAGAGCTTGATGCCTCCATATTAACAGCTGATCAGGGGATAATTAAGTTTGCAGAATCCTTGGGCTGTTCAATAATATATGCAGATTCTGTGAAATACTTTTTGGATAATTATGGATTGGGTGATAATCGCTAGTTTATTCTCTTTTATACCAGGAATGCATCCAAATACATATTGTTCTCTTTTCTATAATTCAGAATTGATCGGCTATGTTATAGGTTTTACGATAATCATGTCAGTACTTGGGATTGTGTTGTTTAGTACTTCATCAGATTCCACCGTAGGTCCATTTGTATATCGATTATTCCAGCAGGATAGTGGATATGTATATCAATATTTACTATTCATGCTAATAGGTATGGGGTTTGGAGTTCTAATAGGGGATCTGTACGAAATTGTACAACAGTTAAAAAATTACCGATATTTTGTTTATTCTATTGTAATTTTTATAATTATATACATATTAATTAGAAAAAATATAAAATTCACCCTAGGATTTCTTATCAGTGGACTGTGGGGATTGATGGTTATAGATGAGAAATATATGTTTCATATATTTGCTGGTATGTTTGGATTAGTGTATTTATTCAATAGTTTGATAGATAATGACAATAATACTAGCTCAGCTGAATTGAAAAGTACTAATATCGACATTAATATAGATTCAATCCTTTATATGGTCTTAGGGATTGTAGTGGGTTATTTTTCACTGATATTCCCAGGAATCTCCTCCCCATCTATTTTTGGATCTCTTTTCATAGCAATCCCCAATCCATCTCAATATATTTACTATTATTCTACTCTGATAGGTTTTCAATCCACTGCCAGTATATACTATTACTACTATACCGGTAATATCAGAAATGGTTATGTTACTTGTATTAACTCTACAGAGAGACTACTACAGATGTTTATTGGAATAATCCTAGGTACAGCTGTCTTATTTATGATTGTGAAGTATTTAGGATCTATAACAATTCCTAAATTTATCTATTTAATAGTGGTGTTTATTATATTAGGATATTCTTATGTATCAGAAGGGATATTTGGTGTGTTTATTACTTTTGGATCAGCTATTGTTTCATACATAAATCAGGTTCCTCTGAGAGCTGGAGCTGATGCAAACATGGGAGTTATTGCCATACCAACGTTATATCTAATTATTAGATTTTTTATTCAATACTAATTCTTTTACATAATTCTTGTAATTTTGTGGTAAGAATATACTAACATAAGTTTCTACATCAGTATTGTTACATTCAGAATAGTTGATGTATATTTTAATAGTGTTGGCCATTCTAGTTATATTATATACTTCAATCTCACAAGCATTTGGGATAGAAAATACATAATTATATGATAAATTCTCAGAACTATTCAAACTCCATTCAACTGGACTCTCATTAATAATCATCTGCTGTATATGTATTACTAAGATTAATAGGAATACTACTCCGATTATCTCTAATTCGCTTAAGAATCTGCGCAAATGCTCTCTATTTGCTAATAGAATTGATATCACTCCTATGGAGAACAATATTAGGAAAAGTATAATGAAAAAATCCATCTTAGAACAACTTCTCCCCTACATATACCTTTATCCCTCTAGGGGTAACCCTATATGGCACTATATCAGTGTTGTGGGCAGTTCCTCTAAGTTTATATATTTCAAGAGCTCTGATTCTTGTCTCTCCTCTATATATATTATAGAGATTTATAATTCCGTCTAAAACATAATGCTCTATTGAGTATTCAAAAGATTCTCTAGCTGATGTAGGAGCTTCTATTATTGGAAATACACTTATGTCTAAAGTTCTAAGTAGATTTAGAAACTCTATCAGGCCTCTTCTATATTCTGGCTCAGAGCTAAATAGAGATTTGAATATTGTTAGAGAATCAATAACAAGTCTGGAAACATTGTATTTTAACACCCCTTTCTCTATCTGGTTGATAATTCCATTGATATCATATGTCTCATTTTTCTCTATTATCAGCATATTTCTATTTACCAAATCTCTTATATTTTTAAACTCTGAAAACTGGGATTCCATATTCTCTATTATCATCTCTGGTGGTTCTTCTAGCGTGAAATAATACCCTACTTCACCCATCAGAGCTCCTTTATACAATATTTCGAATGTAAATGTAGTCTTACCAGTACCTGGTCCACCATAGAATCCTATGTGCCTGTTCTTTGGGAATCCTCCGTTTAGCATCTCATCAAACTCAGCAATTCCAGTTTTTATTTTCTCTACCATATGCTAGTATTATGTGAGTTACGTTTTATAAATCTTTATCAAAATTAAACTTATGGACATATTAGAGAATCCTGTTAAGGATGTGGATAATTTAAAAGATTACTTGAATTATATCACCCAAGTAGGTTTTCAATCTACTGAATTGGGAAGAGCAAGAGAGGTTCTAAAGGAGATGTACAATCAGAAAAATGTTCTAAAAATACTGACTTTTACAGGGAATCTAGTTGCCACAGGACTGAGAGGATTTTTTATGAGAATGATTGAGAGAGGATATGTAGATATTATAGTTACAACTGGCGCTACAATAGATCATGATGTTATAAGAAGTTTTACCGATTATTACATAGGCAGATTTAAGGTGAATGATAGGGAACTTTACAATCAAGGGATAAATCGATTGGGTAACATATACGTACCTGATAGTGCATATGAACTCTTTGAAAAAATAACAAGAGAGATTTTCAGAGATGGAGGCGAATACAGTCCTAGCGAGATAGCCTGGAAATATGGTGAGTATCTGTACAATAAAGGTAAAAGATCTATCTTATCATTATGTTACCAGAAGAGAATTCCTATAATATCACCTGGAATTATTGATGCTGCTGTTGGTTTGAATTTCTATTTCATATCAAAGAGTAGGCAGATAGAAGTAAACCCTGTGAAAGATCTAAATATGTATTTGAATAGAATACTTGAAGCGGAGAAGACTGGTGCTCTAATAATAGGTGGGGGTATAAGTAAACATCATACTATAGGAGCTAACATAATAAGGAATGGTCTGGATTATGCAGTATATATCAATACAGCTAATGAATGGGATGGATCTTTGAGTGGGGCTAGAACAGATGAAGCAGTAAGCTGGGGAAAGATCAAAGACAAGCATATAAATGTTTATGGAGAAGCTACTTATATCTTACCAATTCTATTATACGATTTACTATGATAGATAGAGCTATATTGTTACCTACTTATAATGAGGAGCTAGGAATAGCGAAGGTTATAGAATCTATATACTCTGTAGATCCTGATGTAAAAATATTCCTAGCAGATTCTAGTACAGATAGAACTCCTGAGATTGCAGAGAGCATGGGTGCTTTGGTGTTGAAAACTGAGAAGAGAGGTAAAGCTTATTCTGTAGCTGATGCTTTCAGAAGAATCGATGCTGAAAAGTTGATAATGCTGGATGCTGATGGAACCTACCCATCCGATCAGATACCAGCAATATTCAAAATGTTGGATGAGTATGAGGTAGTGTTGACCAGTAGAATTAGAGGTAAGATAGAACCGGGAGCAATGCCTCTGATAAATAGATTCACTAATCTATTTACTTCAGCTTATACCAGGTTTATTTTGAATACCAACGTAACTGATGTTATGTCTGGGATGATAGGGTTTAGGTATAATGCGTATAAGAATATAGAGATAAAATCTAATAGATTTGAATTGGAGGTAGAGATAATCACAGAAGTGATAGCTAAACGATTCAAGACAGCAGAACTAGCAATAAGGTTCAGTAAGAGATATGGGTCTCCTAAGATAGAATGGATAGATGGATTCAGAATTCTATATTATCTTACAAAGAGAGCTTTACCTCTCTTAAAAAGAGGAGCAGTGGGATGGAAAGTAGATATGTATGATCTGGAAAGATTAATTTCCAGAAAGCCAAATATTCATAGATCGATAGATGAATAGAAGGGAAATAGGTATTTATAAGAGTAATTCCAGAGAAAAATATTATGATAAATATATAAACATCAATCAGATTCATATGCACTGTATTAGACGTATCTAATCTACCCTTAATCTCTAATATTCTCAAAGGATAGAACCATTGGATCCCTTTAACAGTTAAAGAATCCAAGTATAGATGAATGAGAAATGCTAGTGCTGCTAACCATATATATTGCTCAGGAATCTGAATCTTCTGATTGTATACAGAAAAGATTGATGTAATCAGAAAGGTAATTACAGCTATGGAAACCAGTCCAAATATTACTGAATGAGAAGTTTCCCTATGATAGCTGTTTGATTTTCTAATTAGTATTCTTACGATGAAGTCATATGGAATGAATATCATTAATCTAATCAATTCTGTTATTTTACTTAGAAATAGGAAGTATCCTTTGAGTTTGCCGTATGATAAGGATGAATTTGTGAATTTTTTTCCAGATAGATCTATATCTGGCAGTACTGAAAATATGAGGACAATACTGATTGATAGGAATGCTGCTAAAGGGGAGGAAGTATCTAAAAATGGTAAGAGAAAAATCAGAGTAAGTAATATATGTTGATGCTGTAACATTCTATTTTACAATCATCCTCTTTTTCTTGAGATACATTGCATAATCTATATATTCCTTTCTATCTATGTAGTAAGAGGTTTTGAACATAGGTGGGTTTGGATTTTTAACTTCATATATGAATGCATCTGATCCCGCTCCTGAACCAAAGCTTACATGTAATATCAAATCTCCTTTATTAGCATTATCCAATACATTAGCCAATCCAATCATGGTAGCAGCACTGTAAGTATTTCCTATGTAAGGCACTAGTAATCCATATTTTAGCTGATCTTCGGTTATTCCATACTTCTTAGCGATAGCCTTGGGGAATTTTGCATTTGGCTGGTGTAGAACTACATGCTGAAAGTTCGAGATTTTATAACCTGTGTTGTTCAGTATACCATCAATTGCCATTTGAATATGTTTGAAGTATGCTGGTTCTCCTGTGAATCTACCACCATGTGACGGATATTTGACCCCTTCTCTTCTCCAGAAATCTGTTGTATCTGTTGTAACTGAGTATGTAGCTAATATCTCAGCGATAACCCTTCTACCCTTACCTATTACAAATGCTGCTGCTCCCGCACCAGCAGAATACTCTAGAGCATCAGCAGGTCTACCTTGAGCAGTATCACTACCTATTGATATCCCTGCAGATATCAGATCACCCTTTACCATCCCATATATAGCAACCATACCTGCAGTACCCGCTCTACATGCAAATTCCATATCTGCAGCCACTAGATTTGGAGTTATACCCAAGGCTTCTGCTACTATTGCTGCACTTGACTTAACCACATATGGATGACTCTCACTACCTACAAATACAGCCCCTATATTACCCCATTCAAGAGCATTTGATTTTGCATTTTGAGCTGCTTGGATAGCCATGGTTACCGTATCCTCGTCATAATCTGGAACAGATTTTTCTATGATCCCTAATCCCTGTTCTATTCTTTCCGGATCTTCTCCCCAGATCTTAGCTATTGTTTCAGCTCTGATTCTATATTTGGGGATATAACTTCCATATCCTATAATCCCTATCATGAATTTTTAGTATTGTATAAGCTTTTAAACTCAATATGTAAATATTTACACCAAAAGAATTATTTTTAAAATGATGTGAATTAATTAATGGAGAAATATTGGCATTGGAGTGATAGGTTAGCTGATCAATTGCTGGGATTGAATAAAGATACATATGTTATAACAGCTGGAATTACACCATCCGGTCCAGTTCATCTGGGATCAGTATGTGAATTTCTCTTTCCAGAAGCAATATACAGAGCTCTGAGATTTAAGAGTGATAAAGAGGTAAAGATGTATTTCATAGTAGATGTTCTAGATGCTCTAGATTCTATAACTGCAGATCTACAGGATTACAGCGATATCATAAATGAAGATATGGGTAAACCACTGAAACTTGCTAGAGATCCTAAAGGAGAATTTGGGAGCTATGCTGAGAGGTATGTAAATGAACTGAGATATGTGATGAGTAAATTTAAGGTACACTTGGAATTGGTTGAAGTTAGTGATATGTATGATCAGGGTTTATTTGATAAATATACTTTAATATATCTTCAAAATATTGACAAGGTTAAGGAGATAATTCGGAATACGTCTGGAAGAGAATTACCAAAAGACTGGAATCCTGTGATGCCGATCTGTAGCAAATGTAATCGTATCGATTCAACAAGAGTGATATCCTATGATGCTATAACAGGAGATTATGAATACATATGTAATAATTGTGGTAATACAGAGAGAACTAACATTAAGGAGCATAGGTATAAGTTACAGTGGAGATTGCACTGGCCTAGCTGGCAAGCTATAATGAATAGTGATATTGAAGGTGGTGGGGTAGATCATTTCACTAAAGGTGGGAGTAGAGATACAGCTGTTAAAATCCATACTGAAATATTGGGAAGAAATCCTCCAATTGGATATAAATATGGATTTGTACTGCTGGATGGTAAGAAGTACTCGAAGAGCAAAGGCATAGGTATGTATGTAAGAGATATGATGGAATTAATACCCGCGGAGATCATAGCATATCATCTTCTGAAGTATGATCTGGAAGAGAATATTGATTTTAATCCCACAAAGGAGAAGATACTGGGAATGATAGAGGATTTTGAAGATGCGGCAAAAATAACGCCGTCAGATAATCTTACCAGAGGAGATAGAAAAAGATATTCTGCATTCAGATTATTCGGTAGACATCCAAAAGTGGCTTTCAAAGAGATGCTGTTATATTACTCTATTTATAGAGACTGGAATAGAGTTAAAATCCATATACCAATTGATGAATACTATACTGGGTTTATAGAGAATTGGTATAGGAGAGGATTTGTACCGGATGATTACGATTTTAGTTATAAACCTAAAAAGATTGATAGATTCAGAGATCTAGTTGAGAGCTGGAATTCTAATATGTCCTCTCTGGATATACATAATTCAGTTTATGATTATGCCCAGAAGAATGGAGTTGCTGCTAATGAGATATTTAAGTATCTATACAATCATCTGATAGCCAAGGATAGGGGGCCTAGATTAGGTAAATTGATATATGCGTTGGGTGTTGAGAGAGTTAAGAGCGACATACTATGAATGGTATAAAGGAAATAATTTATGAGATTATTCATGATGAAATCCTTAGAGATGTTATTGTGCTATACTTGTGGTCATTCTCTGAATCTATCATATGGCCGATCCCCATAGCTTTTATACTAGCAGCATACACAATAGCAAATCCAGGTAATTGGTGGTTATATGGAATCACAGTTACAATAGGTTCGGTATCTGGAGCTATAGTTTCATACTATCTTGGCAAGATATTCAAAGATATCATATTAACCTCTAAATCCTTAGAACTCTTTAGAAAATTGATTGGGATAGATCAGCAGAAATTCAAACAAGTTCAGGATATGTATGATAAATATGGTGGTTATGCTATAATACTGGCTGCGATATCACCTATACCATATAAACTAGTCACATGGGTTTCGGGCATGATGGAGTATAATATGAAATGGTTTTTAATATTATCTGTAATTGGTAGAGGGGTTACATTTCTGTTTATGGCACTAGCATTTAGTGTGTTTGGAGAATTAGCAAACGAAGTTTTGAAACCTCTAAAAGATCTTGGGTGGATCGTAGTTTTAGCTATAATAATAGGATATTTGATTTATAAATTTTACAAAAAATAGAAATTTATTTAAAATTAATACCAAATAATATTTCATGAAAATTGATGAAACAGATGAGTTCATTATTGCAGAGATGAAACTGAATGGTAAGATGAAGCTAAGAGAATTAGCTAAGACATTAGATCTACCAATATCAACAGTACATTATAGAATTAAAAAGCTGATCCGTGAGGGGATATTAAGAAAGAGTGTGATAGTAGATTGGAAAAGATTAAATTATAATATATTGGGATTTGTGTACCTGAAAATTGATGGGGTTAAAGTAGATGAAGTACGTAAAATCGTTAGAGAACTACCTTTTGTTGAGAATACTTATAGTCTATTGGATGATTATAATCTTATGCTTATAGTTAGAGCTAAGGATATGGAGGATTTTGGTCAAAATATATCAAAGATAAGGTCAATTATCCCTGAGCATTCTATAAGAGTGGTGTTTGGAGATGAAAGATAGAGTGGTTTTGGATACTAGCGTATTGATAGAGGGTTTAGATTATAGTATTATAGAAGGGAGAGAGGTGCTAATACCGAAAATAGTGCTCTTAGAATTAAAACACATGTTTGATAGCGATAGATATGATTTAGGCCTGTTAGGGTTCAATACTCTTGATAAGATTGGTAGTTTTAGAGTAATAGGAGAGGAAGTAGATCTTAATGTTAGGAGAATTGGGGAAGAGATAGATCGGAAAATCGTTGAATTAGCTAGAATTAATGAGGCAACTTTACTAACATATGATAGAGGAATGTTCTATTTGGCCAAGGCGTTAAATGTGGATGTAGTAAGATTGGTGCCAAAGTTTAATATATCTGATATAGAAAAATTGTTCACGAGTGGAACAATATCCGTACACATAAAGGACAAAATCTATAGAAAGGTAGGGCTACCAGGTAAATGGAGAATGGAAAGTTCTGAACTAGATTTCGATAAGGAAGCCTTGATAAGATCTATAGATAATTATGCAAGGGAAATGGGGATTAGCTATGATATATATGCAGATAATCTAAAAGTACTACAATTAGATAGATACAGAATAGTAATAACCAAATTCCCTCTGTCAGATGACAGTGAAATAACTATTGTAAGAGCTCTGAAGAGAATGAGAATAGATCAGTATAATATATCAAATGAACTTCTGAATAGATTGAATAGAGCTAGTGGAGTAATTGTTGCTGGACCTCCTGGCTCAGGTAAATCTACATTCGCAGCAGCACTGGCAAACTACTATTTGAGTCTAAATAGAATCGTAAAAACTGTAGAGCAACCTAGAGATATGCAAGTAGATCTTGGTATAACTCAATATTCTAAGAATATAGATAATATGGATAGATTGAAAGACCTACTCCTCTTAGTTAGACCTGATTATGTTATATTTGATGAGATCAGAAATACAGAAGATTTTATGTTCTATTCTGATCTGAGATTAGCAGGTATAGGAATGGTAGGGATTGTTCATGCAAATACAGCTATAGATGCAATACATAGATTCATAAGAAGATTGGAGTTAGGATTGTTACCACATGTTATTGATACTGTTATATTCATTGACCAAGGAGATGTAAGTGAAGTATACGAATTGGTTATGACTATGAAAATGCCTACTGGAATGAGAGAATCTGAACTAACAAGACCTGTTGTTGAGGTTAGAGATTTTAACACAGGTCTTCTACTATATGAAATATACAAATTTGGAGATGAAATAATTCTAATGCCCATACGTAGAGATGAAAACTTAGAGAAGATCCTAAAGAGATATCCTAGGAAGATAATAGATGGTAAACATTATATCGTTGTTACTAAAAGAGATTATAAGAAAATTAGGCAATACAGAGATATGCTTGAGAGAATGGGGGTAGATATATTGATAGAACATGATTGAGCTTAGAGAGTATCAGAAAAGTATTCTAAGAACAGCTCTTAAATATAATACTCTTGTGGTATTGCCTACGGGACTGGGAAAAACTCTAATAGCGTTCCATGCGCTTCAGAGATTCAATAGAGCTCTGTTTTTGGCACCTACTAAACCTCTGATAGAACAGCACTATAAAAATTTTATCTCCAGATTCTTTCAAGATGCTACTCTTGCCACTGGATCAATTAAAGATAGGAACTACAATGCGAGATTTGTATTTGCAACTCCACAAACCATAGTGAGTGATATGGATGTGTTAAGTAAAAATAGTTTTGAGTATATAGTGTTTGATGAAGCACATAGGGCTGTGGGAAATTATGATTATGTTAATATAGCTAGATATTTTAGCAATGCTAGAACATTAGGTCTAACTGCATCACCTGGATATAAGAGAGAAAAAATAGAGGAAATAATAAATAATCTTAGAATTCAGATGATAGAGTATAGAAGTGAGAACGATCCAGAGATATTGGATTATTTACACATCAAAAGGATTCTTACCATAATGGTAGATTTGCCCAGAGATTACAGAGAGATAATAGATAGTATTTCAAATAGAATTGTTGATATGAGGAAAGATTTAGAGAATGTTTTCAAGATGAAACTTACTAAGTATAATGTAGAGGAGGTGAGTAAAAGAATAGAGGAAATGTCTGATGAGAAAAAGTGGAGAATCTGGCAAGATTATTCTAAATTTCTCACCTATTTACATCTCAAAGAACTATTGGAAATACAGAGCATAGATGCAGCTCTAAAATATCTAGATAGTTTAAGGGATAATGGATCCAGAGCTCAGCAAGAAGTTATCAGTGAGTTCTATGAATTGTTATCAGAATCCAAATCAACATTACATCCGAAGATGCAGGAGCTGATAAGAATAATCCAATCAAAAGGTGATATGCAGGGGATAGTTTTTACTCAGTACAAAGCTCAGATATTCTATATGTCTGATATCCTAACTAGTAAGAACATTCTTCACGATATTCTTATAGGCAAATCCGGATCTAGAAAGAAACAGATGGAGAGTATTAATAGATTCCTGAACAGAGAGGTAAAGGTTTTGCTATCATCTAGTGTTGGAGAGGAGGGATTGGATCTACCAGGAGCTGATTATGTGATTTTCTACGAATCTGTTCCAAGTCCAATAAGAGTAATACAGAGAATGGGTAGGACTGGGAGATTTAGAGATGGAGAGGTCTATGTTCTCATTGCTAAAGGAACCTATGATGAGATTAGCTACAAGGTGGCTAAGAGAAGAATTAAAACAATGTACGAGCTATTAGATTCTCTAAGGCGAGAGCTTGCTAATAAGAATACAAAGAGAACTCTTTTCGATCAAATATAAAAAGATTACGTAATTATATTAAGAGCATGAGCAAAAAGAATCTTGATCTCAAGTTATGGTTGATATCTAAGAATAAATCTAGGAGGTTACCACCTGT
The DNA here is from genome assembly GCA_038740615.1 of Candidatus Anstonellales archaeon. Classification (GTDB taxonomy): domain Archaea; phylum Micrarchaeota; class Micrarchaeia; order Anstonellales; family J096; genus JAADEL01. The sequence goes on from JAVYLQ010000005.1 coordinate 11,333, forward strand.
ATTTGTGAGAATAAAAACAAACCTTAAGGCATATTCCCCTACAGCTAGAAGAAACTGGAGATATTCTAAGCTTAATACATATTATATGAGAAAGAGATTGATGAGGTGAGATATAAATGGAAAAAGTAGTTACATTCAATCTGTCCAGAGTATTAAGAAAACCTGTTACTAAAAGGCATAGAGTAGCGATTAGACTGATTCGAGAACTAGCTATCAGACATGGTAAGGGAAATATCGCTAAAATCTCTCCTAAAATTAATGAAACTATAAAATATAATAACATTCCCAAACGTCTAATGGTCAAGTTGGTTAGAAAAGATACGGTGGTATATGTATTACATCCCCAAGAGAGTTTAGTAGAGGAAAAGAGTAATGATAATAAGAGCTCATCATAAGAATTCTGATCTCGTAGGTCTGTATTATCTCCTTAATTCTAATATCTTTATATACCCCTATTCAACTAAATTAGAATTAGATGAATATAATAAAGTAGAACTGACTGCCTATGGATCTGATATGATAGGATTGTATTATATACTAAAGGAGGATGTTTTTATATATCCAAAGAATCTTCTGGATAGGGAAATAGAGATTATTAGGAATTCTTTAAATAGGGAGGGGTTGGAAACATTTCAACTATCAACCCATAGAAATGCATTATCCAACAATATCCATATAGGTGATAGAGTAGTTCTTGTTAATCCTAGAATGGAGAAAGGTGTAAAGAGGGAATTAAGTGATATTACTGGTAAGGAGGTAATAGAGATCTCTCTTGGTAATTACTTTACAGTAGGTTCTCTCATATATGAGAACAGATATGGATTCGTGTTAGGCTATAGAGCTGGTGAGGACAACTTAGAGAGATTGGAGGAATTGCTCGGGAAACAGGGTTATGTAGGATCACTAAACTCTGGATTTGGATTTGTAAGACTATGTGTTGTTGGTAACTCTAAGATTAACATAATAGGTAAATCTACTACAGGTATAGAAGAGATGAGATTTAGAGAATATCTATTACCTAACAATTAATACAGATTCCGATGGGAAGGATGTAGAGAATTCTCTTTTTGATTTTAGATGAGACAATAAGCGTGGGTATTTGTCAAGTAAATAATTTCTACTAGCCAACCCATCTGTAGGAGCTTTAAACAGTTCTATATATTTGTTTATACTAGTTTCCAGTGTTTTACTATCTATTAAATACAAAGTTTTCTTAGGATTCTTTTGTCTGAATTCTTCTATCTCCTTATCACTAATCAGATTGTAATTCCATGCAAATTCATATACATTTTCTGCTCTAGGTAAGAATACTTGATTTTCAGAGTAATTTACGTAAGATCTGTTATTCATATCTACCCTAAGCTTAAATTGAAATCCTCTATTAGGATCTATCTTGAATATCGGAGCATATAGCATTTCATTTCTAATATCAAATAATATTGCGCTAGAGTTGACTTTCTCTGAATAATTGATAAGATAGTTCAATACGTATCTACGTGCTAATTCTCTCTCTGTCAATCCGTAGTTAGTCAAGGTCACACCAACCCCTCCTGGAAAAGGATATACCTCAGCTAAAGTTCTGTTATTTGCCCTTACAAGCACAATTCCAAATGGATTTATTATATCATAAACAAATCTTCCCTCTGTAGGATTGTTAAATATCACACAACTGGATAGACTAGTTCCTATCATCCCTGTTACCAATGCCTTAAGAAAATCTCTTCTTGTGATTTTTGTTTCTAGCACTCCTTCATCTATCCTAAGTTTGGTCTCAGTTAAAGAAGCCTGTTTTTGGACTAGCATGTTTTCTATTAATAAAATAATTTTAAAAACATTAATATCACTAAATAATTCAGAGAAGGGGCTGTGGTGTAACCAGGCAGCACAACAGGCTCCAGTTAGGTTGAGAAGAAACCTGTTAGTCTGGGTTCAAATCCCAGCAGCCCCAAATCTAATCTAGTTTTGCTATCAATCTCTCTACAGATTCCTTGATAACAGTTTTATCTGTATTGTTATCTCTGTAGATCAATGCTTTAGAATTTTCTGATATATCGCTCCATATATGAGCTACATCAGAGTGATCACGTCTCCCCTCTATATATTTGGGTGCAGCTATTAGAATTTTTAATGATTTAGACTCTTGAACAGATTTGAAGTAGTTTACAAACAACTCTCTGGCTCTGTTTTCATCACCTACATAGTAGAATCCCAATACATGCTTCCTGAACGGAGAGCTAAAATTATGGCTTTCATATTTATTATCATTCACATAGAATTTTGTATTATCTGTTTGAATAGCTGGGATAAATATTTCTTTCACATTCTGCTTTGTTCTCTCAAAAGCTATATATACTCCTTCTATTAATATTCTATGCTCATTATTCTTACTGAACAGTATATCTCCCAAACCATCTTTTGAATTATCTATTCTTATCAACAAACCATTTTTCTTGATTGATACTTGTATTGCATCATTTATTTTTATATCCCCTGGTTTTACTTCTGATCTAGTGGACAAATATGCAGAAACCACCATTATAGAACCTAATGCTATGTATGGTGCACTCTGAATAAATTCTCTTCTAGTTATCATATTATTTTATTTAGATAGAAATGTTTAAAAATTGAGCTATCTACTTTTCACTTTAGAATCTATAAACCATTCCAACATCTCTCGATCTATTTTGAGCTCTATATATTCTCTATTCTTCTCCTCAGGCATATGTATGAATGGATTGTAGCTCATCAGAACAGCTACATCTTTCTCACCTAGCTTTGTGATATGAATCCCATAGAGTGAACTCAGTCTATCATTCATAGACTTTTGAGCTTCCTGGAATAGTTTCTCATTTATGGATTTTAGATACTCAGCTGGTTGATCAATATAAAAGAGAGCTTTCAGAGTCAGATTTCTCTTCTGTAATGCTGATAAAGTATAAGATATTTCATAAGGTAGATGATCGCTAAGGAAAGGATATTTACCATGATAATATACTGTTTCGGATATTCTTACAAATGTGAACTGACGCTCTATTCTATCTTTATCTTCTGAATCAAATCTATTTAAATCTATACTAATATTTCTATTCCCTAAATACAGCTGTATCATGTTAGTCTTGATAGAATTATATACAGGATAGTATTTATAATCTCCTAAGCTAAAGTGTAGACGCTCTGAACTTACAGGTATTCCAAAAATATTCCCAAAACTACCTCGAAGATCTCTGGAGAGCATATATCCACCAGGTACTAATAGTATTCTATTATTCTCATCATCCACAACAGATTCTTGAACTACATATGATAACTCCTTCAGGGCCATGTACTTAGATCTAGTATCAAAATACCATATCCCTCCGACCAATCCAAGGTACAATCCCAAGGTTATTACAGATGCAGTAGTTAATATTCTAAATTTACCTGCTATACTACCTGAGGTTTGATTATCTAAGTGCTTTAATTTCATATTGGGATTGGAAGATACTTACCTATAAATCTAGTCCCCTCAACATATATTTTATAATACCATTTGTTGTTCTTCTCCACAACTTGAATAAGATCTCTGAACTGTTGTCTCTCCTCTTCGCCTAAATCAGATTCTATCTCCTTCTCATGTTTTTTCCCATCAATATACATAACCTCTTTCTTCCTACCTAGTTTCTTCCTAGCCTGTGCATACCAAGGTCCTAATGAACTTTTAACCTCATCACTTGCTCTTATATAATCACCAGTTCTTATCTCTCTTTTCTTACCTCCGATAGCATCTAACCATGCATATTGAGCTGCTTTATCTGATAGAGCTTTTATATCTGCTGCAGAATAACCTATAGTTAGTAAACCTAATCTCATCCAGGCTATGTTTTTAGATATTGGTCTACCCTTTGAATGTATTTTGAGCATCTTAACTCTTGTTTGGAAATCTGGTGGGGGTACATAGATTGTTCTGGAGAATCTTCCAGATCTTCTAAGAGCAGGATCAACATCCCAAGGTGCGTTTGTTGCAGCTATAACTAGCACATTCTCATTATTAGCCTCTATACCATCCATCTCAGTAAGGAATTGATTGATTGCTGATCTTAGGGCCTGTCCTGCCTCTCCTCCCCCGGAATCTCTTCTAGCACCTATAGCATCTACTTCATCAAAGAACAGTATTGCCGGTGCATTCTTTCTAGCAGCCTCAAATACCTTATGTATATTCTTCTCAGTATTACCCACGTACATATCAAGTATATCTGATAGTTTTACGTTGATAAATGCTACTTTAGCTTCTCCAGCTGCAGCCTTGACAAAATAGGTTTTTCCACATCCAGGAGGCCCATACATCAGTATTCCTCCTCCTCCCATAAGTCCATATTCTTTAGTAAGCTGAGCGTACTGAAGAGGTTTAACTATACTGTTCATAAGTTCGTTCTTGAGTTTTTCCATACCTGCCAGATCTTTGAAATTGATCTTTATATCCTTCAGAATCTTAACATCACCGCTTCCTCCCTGTTGCTGTCCTCCAGATCCAGCTCTTTTTATTTCCAACCCTTCTAATCTGTCTTTTGCATCCTGCAGTTCTGGATCCAGTTCATATGCCCGCTGATAATCTTTTGCAGCCTTATCAAAATCATTTAGATTCTCATAACATACCCCTCTTAGATAATATGCATCGGGATTGTTCGGTTCAAGTTCTATAACTTTATTAAAATCTTCCAGAGCCTTATCGTATTTCTCCAGACTCAGATAGCAAATCCCTCTGTTGTGATATGCTCTAGCATAATTAGGATCAAATACAATTGCCTTATCATAATCCTTGATAGCATCGTTTATCTGCCCTTTCTTGAATAGTATATCTCCTCTGTTATTGTATATAACTGGATTTTTGGGATCAAGTTCTAAAGCCCTGGTATAGTCTCTATAGGCACTGTCGTAATCTTTGAGGAAATAACTAGATAGTGCTCTGTAGAAATAAGCATCAGACATCACACTATTCAATACAAGTACTTTACTAAAATTCTCTCTAGCCTTTTCATAATCCCCCTTTTTGAAATATTCCAGTCCAATCTGATAGAATTTATTAGCATCAACTGATCTTATATCCCTATCCATAAATCAATTATATCATAAAAACTTTTTAAAGATATCTTAAGAATTGAAACCATGTTCATCTTTGAGTGGCAGAATGCCTATATATTAATGTTTACATTATACATTCTACCCTCTCTACTCTTCCTATTTAAAAGACTAGGTAATCTAAATCCTGTGGAAAGGTTTCTAGTAGCAATCCCTATAAACTTCATATCAATCTCCATACTAACAACCATTTTAGGATTTGTTTTTGGAGCTCTTAGTATAACTGTGGTTATAATATCATATGTAATATATCTTATTATATTACTGTATTGGATATTCCAGAATTTCAAAGCTGGAGAGATATCTGTAAAATTTGATATGAGTTCTCAAGAGATAATATTATCTATATTTTTAATCCTCCTGATATTATCCAATTGGAATCTGAGGGTATTCTCTTTCTCTCCTATATATTATGAATTTGATCCATATTTCTATCTTGATGGGGTTAAGTATCTATTATACTATGGGGTTATACCTGAATCTGACGATAGTGCCTGGAATCCATATAATGTAAGTACTCACCGAAATCCTCCTCTATACCACTATACTATTGGGAGTTGGTATCTCTATCTATATGGTAATTCTATAGATAGTATAAAACTATCAGCAACAGCTAACCTATTTCCTCCTCTGAATGCTGTGATGATGTTAATAGGATTCTATATGTTAGCACTAGCTCTATCAAATAATAGGATTCTAGCATTGGTATTCACATATTTTGTAAGCCTAATCCCTGTATTCATTTTAAAATTCCAAGCAGGTGTTTTTGAGTATCAACCTATGAATTTCTTCCTATTTACGTTTTTGATAGCAAGTTTTGTTCTATATATAAAAACTAAAGAGATAATATTTTTATATTCAACATCACTGACGTATGCTGCAGTTCTCATGGGTGCTGTGGCTATACCGGCAATTCTATTTACCTTTATACTAATGACTCTTATGATGTATATAAAATACAGGTATGATATCCAATTACTATTACTAGGATTATCTATAATGGGTAGTGTGGGGGGACTTTTCATGTGGATCTATTCTGATTCTCTATCTAGATTGATATTTGGATTTTTCTATATTCCTATCTATATTATTTCCTTATTAAGAATTGATAGAATCATATTAGAGCACATCGAATCTAGAATTGGTGGAGGGCTGAAGGGAAAATCATTGATAATAGGAGTAACTCTTATTCTAGTAATGTTGATACTCGTCTATCCATTCAGAGATGCTATATTATATGCATTACAATATAATACTCCTCTGGAGAGGACCATAGCTGAGCAGAATCCATCTGCCCAGTTTTTAGATGATAATTTCGGTAAATTGGGTATAGGTGTTGAGAGAATCATTGGAAATGATCCAATCTCTTGGTTAGTGAGATTAATAATATATATCATCGCATATATACCTACAACAATTACTAATAACCTTCTTGGATTAGTGTTTAATATTTTGGGAGGGGTATTTAACCTTGTTATAGAATGGATCCCAAAAGAAACCAGTATAGCGTATTCAGTAATATTTTACTCTTTAATATTCATAATTCTAGAACTCTATAGAGCTACTAGAGATGTAAATGGACTTAGTGATGAAACTATAATCACTCTACCTATGTATGTGTTCAGTATAGGTTTGCTCAAAGCCAAATTCGAAATATATTTCACCCTTGGATATCTATTTATATTTTTATATTTATTAATAAAACTGCTAAATCTATTTGCTCATTTAAAAATAACAAAATTAAACTACGTGCTCTATTTAATACCAATATTATTTGCAGGATATTCTTCTATTGGTCCTATAGACACATTTGCACTGATGATAAAATCCAATTTTCTAACATCAATATCTAACGATCCAACCAGATTGATAGAACTGAAAAATATCGCATGTTCAGCATATCCAGGAATTTTCCCAGATTGTAATCAGTCTCAATTCGAGATAACAACGCAGTATAGTAGATTAATGTGTAATCTGGATATGATCATTAATAGGCAGAATGATACTGTTAGTAATATTCTCTATTCCACATCATGTAACCACATTCCATTTGAATGGTATGATTCGATGATGTTTCTAAAATACTCTACAGAGCCAGATTCAATAATAACTTCATGGTGGGATTATGGTCATTGGATCAATTATTGGGGCGAGAGAAAAGCTACAATAAGAAATGATCACTCTGTGCTATCTATGATTCTGGATGTAGCTTATGCGTATATACAAGGTGATGACACCGTTCTCAGAGATACACTAAAGAAATATGGATCGAATTATGTTCTATTTGATCAGGAAATAATATTATCTAATCCTCTATTTGGGGGTAAATTCTATGCACTAAATTACCTCTCCTGTGCAAAAATAGGTCAGGTAGATCAGAGATTCCCTATGATGTCTAGTAAGTGTGAATATGAGAATCTTTGGGAATCTGTATTGATCACCAATGACAGATGCAATATAGATGGTAAAATTGGTAGAGTGGGGGCCGTGATTGAATATACTGGTTATACTGGTGCTATTCAGCAGAGACTAGTGAATAGTTATTGTATAGTCAACAATGATGGAACTCTAGATCTCAGTAGGGCCACTAATAGATTTGTCAGAACACTATTCCGAGATCAGATTGGAGGTATTAGAAATCCTCCATTCATAATGTACAGGTTAAATGATTCTAAATTACATAGAGGTATCCCTGTACCAATCTCTCAAAATCTTCTCATCATTCTTTACACATACGATGAGGTATGGTTTGTGGATGGAACCTGGACTTCAGGATACGAGGATAGAACAAGTAGATTCTATAATTCTAGCTTATACAGAGGGTTTATACTTGAAACTTTAGACGGATTTGAGCCAGTATATAATAATGGATATGTGAAGATCTATCGATTGAGATAATGCTTTAGACTATCTGATACTCTATACCTAGGTATTGCCTCTAGAGGATAGGAAGACCTGTAACCTTGGATATATAATTCTTCCCCTAGAACAGCTATCATGGCTCCATTATCTCTATTATACATATTATCTGTTCTAAGTATCTCCACACCGTATTGTTTTGAGAATTTATCTAACATCTCATTTAGAATTTTACTCTGAGCTACCCCACCGCATACTATTACACTCTCAGCGTTATAAGCAAATACAGCTCTTGCCAACGTTTCTAACAACATACTAAAACTAGTGTGGAAAAGTGAATACGCAAGATTTTCCACTCTATCTAGTTTTTTATTTGCTCTATTCACAAAGTATGTATATATTCCTGCAAAAGTAGTATTCATACCCTTAACTGTATATGGAAATTCTATATACTTATCATGCTGTAATGCAAGTCTCTCCAAATCTGCAGCATTTCTCAATCCTAAATATCTAGCTGCTTTATCTAACATATTACCAATACCCATATCCAGTGTCTCTCCAATGATCTTCAAATCTCTAACTCTTAGAATCATAGTATTTCCTCCACTTATATATAGAGCAAGATCACCAGATCTGCGATTAGTAAATTCAACTATCTTCACGTGTGCATATCCGTGATTAACTCCTATAACAGGAATGTTTAGCTTATATGATAAATAATTTGCCATTCCGACTCCAAATGATAGAGGAGCTCCTATCCCAGGGCCCTGACTAACAGCTATTAGATTGATATCTCTAAGAGAAATCTCTGCGCTACTTAGAGCAGATTCTAGAAGAGGTCTGAAAAACTTTGCATGATGTTCAGCTAGATCTCTGGGTATATAACTACCCTGATATGTATCTAGAACGTTCACTAATTTGTCCTCGATCTTTATCCCTATCCCTAGTGTATGTGCTGTAGATTCAATTCCTAGAGTGATCATATTCTAGATCTACTTATTTTCTCATACCATTTTATTAAATAGTTTGCGCTCTTCATGAGTAATATTGAAACAATTACTGATGATAAAATCAATATAAACCCTATGTTAATCAGGTTCAGACCAAATACCTTGTCTAGCTGAGCAAAAACTATCAGGGTAAACTCTCCTACTGCCAATGATAAGAAAGAGATGTTTATTGCATTCTTCATATTATAACCTAATCTCTGGAAGTAGATGATTGACGTCAAGGATTTGATCGCAACTATAACCAACAATAATATAAGGGCAATTCTCCAATACTCTATATTAAATAATGCCTCCAGATCTAATTGAGTACCTATATATATAAGAAATATGGATATAAAAGTCTCTGAGAATAGAAAGATACTATCTCTTATTTTCTGGAATTCTCTAGAGAATAGATTTGATACTGATCCTGCGATGAATGCTGCAACACCCAGAGGGAATTCTATGAGCTGAGCTATGAGAAGTAAAACAACAAATATGCTCATGAAGAAAGAGAAATACATCTGTTTTATATTATCATCATTGCCATTATGATTTGTCTCTATGCTGTTTATAACATCCTTTATTATAGAGGCAATGGATATTACAATAATTGTCATTATTATGAACATCACTCCTGAAATAAATAGATTATATATCTCTGTGGATAGTGAAGATATTGATATTGTGGTAGCTTTGAATAGAAAGGTAAGTATTAACAAAGCTATTATGTCCTCAATTATAGATTTAGTAAGCAATAGATTGGATTCTGGTTTAGTATGCAATTTATAATCCTTAGCCAATTCATAATATATTGCCGTTGAGGTAAATGATAGAGATAGCGCTATGATGAATGCTAGTTCTTTAGCTATATCTGTAAATAGAAAATTGGTTATCAAAACATACGTTGTTAGGGCTATCATGATGTTGCTGAACAGGAAAAATCCTAGTGCTTTTATATTGTATACTAATATATCTCTGAGATTGATTTGCAATCCTATAATATAAAGAAGTAGTAGAATTCCCAATCCTGAGATTAGATTGATGGCTTTTTCATCCAGAATATTTATACCATAATAATTCGCAATTACACCATTAGGTCCGATCAATGCAGAAAATAGTAGAATAAATATTATAAAAGGTATTCTTATCATGTTAGAAATGAATTGCACGATGAATATTATAACAATGATTCCCAGTATCTCTAACATCTTACTTATCAATTGCCCACATAGCTTTAAAAATATCTTTCAAATCTGTATAGAAGGTTTAAAAAGATTTCTAATTAAATATAGATCATGAACTTGGAATCAATACTATTCTCAACAGTACAGAAGACATTGGGCATAATAAATGAGATAGTAGTGCCTCTATTAATCTTCTTGGTAGGAGTAATGTTAGTATGGTTTATTACTAAAGGGATTGCTAGAACTGTAATAAATTTAGTATGGAATAAGCTTGGTATAGATAAGATCTTAGAGGAGCATAAGCTTAAGGATGCATTATTAGGGATAGATATAAAAATCGTGGCAAATACACTATTATTCCTCTATCTATTCCTCATAGGTACTATCTTAGTAATGGATATAAGTCTCAAGACTATTGCAGGAAGTTTACAGATCCAAGCCATACTAACAAATCTGCTTGGCTATATGTCATCATTAATACAGGGAGTGATAATACTTATAATATTCCTATTAATAGCT
>JAVYLQ010000006.1:0-21356 GCA_038740615.1 Candidatus Anstonellales archaeon
TGTTTAAAAATTTACAACTTCAGGTGGATCATTAACATAAAACTGATCATATCACTGTAATGACATGCAGGGGGTGGGATTTGAACCCACGAACCCACAACGGGACAGACCCCTCAAGCCTGCGCCTTTGACCAGACTTGGCTACCCCTGCTCCAGTTAAATAATTTAGGTGAACAATTTAAATATATTTAAAGATCTATTTTGAGTATGGGCTACGGCAAATCAAATGGTAAAGTTATCCTATTTGGTGAACACTTTGTAGTATATGGATTACCAGCAATAGTTATTCCAATTGATAGATATGTGGAAGTACATCTGAAGAAAGGAGAACAATCTAGGAATCCTGATCATATAAATTCAATGTTAGATATACTAAAGAGGGAATTGGATATTAAGGAATCTTTTCAGATAATAGAGATTAGATCAAACTTACCCGTATCCGCTGGATTAGGTTCTTCTGCAGCACTAAGTGTAGCTCTGACAAAAGCAGTAGCCGATGAATTGTCTCTGGAGCTAAGTAATGAGAAGATATTTGAACTATCATGGAATTTAGAGAATCTATTTCATAAAAACAGTTCTGGAGTAGATGTATACGTTTCCCTCTATAACAGACCTGTTTTATATAGGAAATCCCATCAGAGAACTATTATAGATGAGGTATCTTTGAATATAGATGCAAAATTGGGTATAAAAATTTTAAGGAGAAATCAGAGTACTGGAGATATAGTAAATGATGTAAGAGAGTATTCAATCAAATATCCAGCTATATTTGAGAATCTAAAAGCTGCCTACAGAGAATTATTTAATGAAGCAATAATTGCTCTATCTTCAGGGGATATTATGAAACTAGCTGAGCTCATGAACATAAATCAATCTTTACTCAGAGCTATAGGAGTATCAAATGAAGAAGTAGATAGAACAATATCAGATATGATATCTAGAGGAATTCTTGGAGCTAAGATAAGTGGGGCAGGTAGAGGAGGTGCTGTAATAGGATTATATAAGAGTTCTGATTATGAATTTGATATTCATATCAAGTTAAGATCTGTAAAATAGAATGAATCCAAAGATAGTTTAGGATATTTACCATCAATCACTATATCTCTGTATTCATAGAATCTAAAATTTCCTCGTGTATATACTGCTATAATAACCTTGAATCCTTCCTGATAGAACTGGGACATAGACTTATACTGTTCCTCTCTAAAATAGATAACATCTTTCTTGGTTGTTTTAACTTCTATAACTACAGCTCTACCACCTTTCATAGCAATCAGATCAGGAGTATCATATCCAGATCCCGCTGCTCTTATCACTAGAAATCCATTCTGTTTAAGAATATCTCTTAACTTTCTCTCAACCCTTATCCCCCGATAGATGTTTTTCATAGTTATTAACCCGTTTATAGATTTCAAAAAACAGATGTGAGAGCAATGATTGGGCTATTCTAAACAGAGCTAGATACAAGAATAGAGTAGTTGCAAATACAAGAGATAGGAGAAAAAGTATAATTGCTTCTATAAATCCACTCTTAGAACTCTCTGCTTGTAGATCTAAATATTTCTGAATATTAAATAGTTGGAATATGAGGAGTATATTGTAAATCGATAGAGCTAATATGAATATAATTAATCTATCTGAACTAGAACTAAAGAGTAATACTAGGAATAGCAATGTATATGAAGTATTATTTAGTGTAGTCACCATCATCTCTAATCAGTATTGTTAATCTATATTTCCGCTTCCCTTGAATCTGTGTATGAAGTTTTCTAGATAATTTATATTCTAATCCCAATTCTCTAACCGTCTCTAATGCTTTCTTTGATGAGAAAAATCTTATATCTATACCCTCACGAACAGATTTTACTGAGTATGGATTTTCAGATTTGTCAAACTTACTAGTTATTACCTTGAGCAATCTCTTAGCACCAGCCCCTCTCAGCTGGATTTCCCCTTCGTAATAACCCCCAGCTATTCTAGAACATACTGGACATAAAACCTCTTCATAATCTATTTCTAGAGGGAATTCAAAATCAATATTATTTTTAGTAACAATAGCCATATTCTCTTGAATATCCACTCTTGCATCATCAAAGTGTCTTATCAGCTTTTGCTCTATATAATTCTCTAGGGATTTTAAATCAGATTTCCAGTCTAATCCTATTTTGATCTTACCACAGCTAGAGCATATTTTAAAAGTATATTTGAAAAGTTCTCTATCTATCTGATCCTTATAGCAATCTCTACAATATACGTCTATTTCAGCTCTCTTGCCACATCTTATACAGAACATTCTAATCAGTTACACCTGCGGAGGTGATTCTGAACACCACTTCTCGCTCTGGTAAGTTAGGAGAATCCACCAATCGTGCGATTCTTTTCTCATCTTTACCCTTTCTTACATAAACTCTGTATGTAGCTGCATGAGCTAGTACATTCCCACCAATAGGAATTGTTGAATCTCCGAACATCATACCTGGATTTTCCATAACCTGATTAGTGAAGTATACTGCCAAGTTGTATTTTTCTGCATATCTTTGCAGATTGTGAATGTGCCTATTCAATTTTTGCTGTCTATCACTCAAACTACCCCTACCTATAAAATCCGCTCTGAAATGTGAAGTTAGAGAATCTACCACTATCAGTTTTATATTCTCATCCTTAAGCATATATTCCAATTTCTCCACCGCTAGAATCTGCTCTTCACTATTTTGAGGTTTTATAACAAATATATTCTTTAACACCTCATCAGGATCCAATCCTTTACTCTTTGCCATTTCTGCAATCCTATCCGGTCTAAATGTAGATTCTGTATCTATGAAAACAACTTTTCCTTCTAATCCTCCCTTATCCTTAGGTAATTGTACGTTTACAGATAGTTGAAAACCTACTTGACTTTTACCGCTTGAGAATTTTCCATAGAATTCAACTATAGATTGCGTCTCCACACCTCCTCCCAAGAGTTCATTTAATTTCTGAGAGCCTGTGGTTATCTTCCCTATATTTTGTCTGGTTTTGTACAATTCATACCCAGATATAACATCTATCTTAATTTCTTCTTTAGCTTGCTCTACAATACTTTTGCAGAGTTCTATAGGTAATCCCGTATTCTCTGCAATCTCATATGGAGAACTAGTAGCTATGATCTCCACATTTTCATATCCAGCCTCTCTTAGCTTCTGAGCTGTAGCAGGCCCTACTCCTTTTAGATCCTCTAATTCTTTCATTGTATATCACCTAATCGTTCTTAAATACAAACAGTTTTAACTTACCTATCTTCATTATGTAAAAACTACCACCCTCTTTCTTTTGATGTAACCACATAGCACCAACTTCTGCAAACTTTGATTTTCCATCTTTATCGACTATTAGTTGCAATACTCTATAGTCTGGCCTACCACGCTTTGGCTCTAATTTCTCCAGATTCTTATCTATAGATACACTCTCTTCTGGTTCGATCTCTTGTATAATGATTTCATCTTTTTCCTGATCGTCATCCATACCTATCACCTATACATTAGTGTATACACTAATATATATAACCCAAAACCTTTTTAAAACATAACACCCAAACATTACTTTAGAATATTATCATCATCTGAAATGTTGGAGAAAAAATAAATAAGAATAGAAAATTTAATTAGAAAGTTATGCTTTCTTCCTTCCTCTGTTAGCCTTAGTTCTCTCTACAAATCCACTCTTACCCACATAGTAGAGGTATCCCTTTTCTCTCTTTATAACCTCTTTTGTTACTGGTTCTGGCTTTGTGTCTTTTACCTTGCCTCTCATATACTTCATAGGTACTCTGTATACTCTTCCGTCCTTACCTACATAGTACAGATATCCTTTCTCTTTCTTCACTTGTTCTGTACCTACCTTCTCCCCCATTCTCTCACCAATTAATATATACACAAATTCTGTTTTTAAATCTTTCTATTTGGAGCCCCTGTGTATACCATTATTAACTCATTAACTAGTTTACCATAATGAAATCTTTCCTTTTTTAGCTCAATCAGCTTTTTGAATCCTAATCTTCTATATAGCTTTATTGCATCTCTATTCTCAGCACTCACATATAGATATAGATTTAGATAACCTAACTTTCTTGCCTCTTTTATAGCGATTTGAAACATTTCTTTGGCTAACCCCTTACCTCGATACTCAGGTCTAACGCTAACACTAAATTCACATCTGTGCTGGAATGGGAAATGATCAGGTATGAGTTCTAGAACTCCGGCTATCTTATCCCTTTTCATATCTATAGCAATTAATATGAATGCTCTTCCCTCTTTTAATCTCTGCAATTTAGAGTACATCCATTCTAGTTCATCCTTAGAGTTTACTCTCTTTTGCACAGTTATGTAAGCCTGTTCATCTACGAATTCATTAATATATTCAGCCCAATCCTGAGGGGAGAACTTAGTTAGAACAGATCCATCCTGATCTAAATAGATAGCTATATCATCGATAATCCTCTCAGGTTCGATACTCTCTTGCTCAAGAAGTTTAGAAAGTTTTACTCCAGACATAATCACACCCAAAATATGATCTAATTATATTATAAGAAACAAAGGTTTAAAAATCGATATCTTTTAAGTATCTCTTTCTACCATTCACCTTCCAGTATCTATCTACCATATTCCGTAAATCTGTATAATTCGATCTTAGCTTACTATCAGCTAGCTTGAATCTAACAAATAGAGGATATTTCAATAATCCAGATACTATTGCTTCTCCAGGTAAGAGATTTGGGATAGACGAGATATCATCTTCTGTTAATTGTTCGCTAACTGATTTGACATACTCTAAATCATATGGATTAACTATTCTCAAAAATATCTGTACATTCAGCTGAGCCATAATGGTTTGATTCAGATAATAAGGTCTTTGAGATATTATTCCCAAACACAATCCAAATTTTCTCCCCTCTCTAGCTATCCTAGTTAAGATAAGTTGGCTCAATCTACTCTCTGTGTTTGTTTCATTTGAAGCTAGTAAATGAGCCTCCTCAACAATAACCAGTACAGGAGGGATCTCACCTCTCTTTCTGCGTTCAAATAGCTCTTTCAATAATACATAGGCTTTGGTTGATAATATCCTATCATTAGTTGAATCTGAAAAATCTATTATCAGAGACTTACCATATTTCAACATTCCTATTTTTTCCTCTAAACCAATCTCTCCAAATATATCCATATTTCTGATATGCAGAATTTTCCTTATCAGAGCATTCACAGATCGCTTTTCATCATCCTTAGATCTAAGAACACTCAGCAGGTTATCTATAGACGGAGAATCTAATCTAGAGATGGCACTATCCAGGATATAGAATTGTGTCTCTGATAGATCTTCTATAAGAGATGATATCACATCTGTGTTTATATATTCTCCACTTAGTTTGATATCCCCAGATTTAATAGATACAAATCTATCAGGATATATCTGACTGAAGTTGTAGTATTCGTTGTGTATATCAAAAACCACGATTGGCAAATCTATTCCTCTCTGTGTGAATTCCTGCAATAGTATAGTTACCATATTACTCTTACCAGCTCCACTCATAGCCAACACTCCAAAATGTTTCTCAACCAATCTATACGGATCAAAATAGAATTCCTGCTCATAAGGCAAAACATATCCTATGGAGATAGATTGATCACTCTCTTCCAATCCAAATAATCTTTTGAGTTCATTCCAATCAACTACCCTAACAGTATCACCTGGTTTTGGTGGAGAATTCACTCTATCAATTCGATTATCTTTTACATATCCATAGATTTTCACACGAGCAATACTATAATTTTCTCTCTGAGGTGCAACATGTTTCAGTATTTCATCATAATATATAAGCACATCTTGGTCCATGAGCAAATTGTTCATATTAGCTATATTAACCACTCTTCCAAAAATCCCACTATCAGTAATTACAAATACATTATTATCTAACTTGGCATCTTTACTGACAAGAAAGGAATATCCTTGAATATCTGATTGGGATATAACAAAACCTACTTCCATTCTTTCTTCACTGCAGCAAACTTCTCAGGCATCTCTCCCTTCTCCAACACAGTACCTATCTGTACTCCATCAGCACCAGCTCTATAAATCTCCCTAAGTTGCTCCGGAGATTTTACTCCTCCTGCAATTATTTTCAGTATGTTGGATGTATTTTTGGAAATCTCCGATATCCCTTCTAGTGGCACATGTCTATCTGCATTACTTCCCACATCAGCTAAAAATAATCTAAAGCCTAGTGTCTCCGCCAGAGCTGCAAATCCCCCTAGTAGCTTGGGTTTATTCTGAGGAATTAAATCCACATCACCGACCCAACCAACTGTACCTCCTGGTTCAACGACAACATATGCTGTAGGTATGACTTGTATCTTAAGTTTCTTAACTATTGGTAGAGCTAGTAGCTGAACTCTAGTTATCCAATAGGGGTTCCTAGAATTCAAGAGACTCATAAAATATATTCCATCAGCGTATTTGGTTATGGTTGCCAGATTACCTGGAAATAGAACTACAGGAATATCTACTCTCTCTTTGATCATCTTAACTGTATAATCCAGCAATTCACCCTGTACACCTATAGAACCCCCTACCAGAATCATATCAAATCCAGCCTCATAAGCTCTAATCCCAACCCTTACAGCAGAATCTATGCTATCATAATCCAGTGGATCAATAACCGCAAACAGCATCTTTTCCCCAGAATCTCTCTTCTCATATAAATATTTAACAACATCCATACAGCTCTAAAATACATAAATATTTTTAAATATGTATAAGCATCTAAAAGAGCATGGCTAGAAAAGAAATCAGAGCTCTTGTTGATGGAGGAGCTGCTAAACCAACACCTCCTTTAGGACCTGCATTGAGTGCTGCAAAGCTACCTGTACAGAAGATAATAGATGAGATAAATAAGAAAACCTCTTTCTTCAAAGGTATTAAAGTTCCTGTTATAATATACTATGAAGGTCAAAACTATGAAATAGAAGTGGGAATACCTCCAACCACAGAGTTGATAAAGAAAGAGGCTGGAGTGGAGAAAGGTGCTGGTAAACACGATACCCCTGTAGGTAATATATCTATGCAAAAACTAATAGAATTAGCTAAGAGTAGTATTGATAAATCTAATACAAACAGTGTAAGAAATAGAGTAAAGGAACTTGTAGGCACATGTCTGAGCATGGGGATAACTATTGATGGGAAGAACCCTAAAGATATTATGAAACAGATCGATCAGATGGAAGATGCTCATTTTAGCTAGTCTGGTATTCATATCAACACTATTCTCCATACCTATATCCACTATTAAAACAGATTTTGATATAATCCAAATATCTCAGGCTATAGGTTCCCAGTTCTATATAGTGACTCCTAGTGGGATAATACTCTATGATATTAACAGCAAATCTATACTTCAAGAGTATAGATCAAATTATGGGACGATAGTAGGAAAAGGGTATTTAGATATGCCTAGAAGAGCAGTATTGCCAACTACTAACGGTATCGTTGAATACACCGTTGTGAACATGGTTATAAATCAGAGGTATATAAATGTTCCCGCTGATCAGATCTACTTTTCTAATAACCACTTCTATACAATAGTGAAAAAAGAGAGGTCAACGAGAGAAATAAACATACTAGATAATCAGCTAAACCTTCTATCTAACCTCAAGATCAGTGGAGAGATTCTAGATGTATATGCTGGATCCAAATATTTTCTAGTACATTCTGATTCTGGAATATATATAATGATAGGAAACACTACTATTCAAATAACAGATCTGAAACCTAGTGCTAGATTATGGTACGGAATTGATAGAATATATATTCCCTTCTATCAACAACTATATGTAATGGATCTATATGGTAATGTATTAGAACAGAGGTATTTCAATACATCTATATATGCCGTGTTTCAGGTTGATAGAGATTATTATGCATATACTATAGATGGGATATATACTAGTTCTAAGTTCATAGATATCCAACCACCTCTGATAAACTCTAGATATTATTTAAATGATGAGATGGTTTTAGTGAATAGCGGTAGATCTACCTATTTAATATTAAATGGAATACCTGTAGGTAGTTATGAATTCCAGATATCTAACAATATACTCTACTTACCCAACCAGAGAGTTTTTCTAGTGGCTGATAGCAATCTGATATCAATATATTCAGCTGCGTCATGCTATTTCAGCAAGAGATACTATGTGGATTACTGTAGAGACATAAAGATATCCGGGAACTTCTATATATCTCAACCTATAATAATTCTAAAAAATCAGACTTTACAGGGGAATATTTTAGAAGGAATAGATATTAGATGGGGATCCCTGCCTCCTGATACTTATGAATTGAGATGTATATCAGATTACCAAGGGGACTATTCAATAGGTCAATCTGATAGTGTGGAATTAGTTATATTGGCGCAGGGTCTGAAGAACAATTTTATAACAAAGGCAACTTATAATGATATTCCCATAGAACAGTACTATATCGTTCCAGAAAATAGTTTGATACGATTTGAGGTAAGAGACTATAGGAATCTATCAGCAGCTGCAAATATGGAAATAATAAGATATGATACTGGTGAGGTTGTCCAGAATTTATCTATCAGTGGGGTTAGAGCTGTAGAATTTAATACTAGTGGAGATTACGTGATTAGATTTGTGGCACAATGTTATAATCCCGCTGAATACTATATAAGAGTCACTAGACAGGGAAGCATCCTAGATCTGATCTTACCTATTCTAGGAGTACTAGTTCTTGGATTGTTAATTTATGTTATAGTAGCAAGAAAGTAATTTTTAAATTCTTTATTCTATTAAATAAAGTATGCTAGAACGAAATGTAGGAGATATAGATAGATCATTAAGATTATTAGCTGGTATTGGGATGATGATACTTGGGATATCAATTCAAAGTTATCTATTATTTATTCCCTCATTTCTCCTGATAGCCACTTCTTTAGTAGGGTTCTGCCCTCTGTATTATGTTCTAAGGAAAAATACGAAAACTCAAATAGATCATCCTTATCTGATTCCTGATAAACCTGAGCTTCCAGAAATCCCTACACAACAGCAGGTAGAGATGAGAGATGAGAAAGAGTCAGAAGATGAAGAACCTATTATCAGGAGAAGAGTGAAAAAGAATGGTAAGAAAAAGTAAGAATGTACTATTAGTTACACTCTATTCTACAGGGATGATAGGTAGTTTGGCAGGACTTACTCTAATTTACTCTCCGGGATTTGAACTCATGGAACAGAAATTCAGCAGAAAATTGCCACCTGTAGCAGTTATACACAAATCCCAACCTCTCTCCCCTATAAGATTATACAGAAATAGATTGGATGGGATGAATTTATATCTACTAATATCTGAAATATCTCTCTCTATGGTAGTTGCACCGATGATATACTCATTAATTCTGAAGATTATAAAAACGCTCAAAATAGATTATGTTATCTTTCTGAGCAGTATCTCTGATGTTGAATATAATTATGTAACTAATATATCTCCAGTTCCGAATACGTTAGCATCTATGAAACCAATAAGAGAAGGTGCATTAGGTGGTCCTCTAGCAATGATTCTACCATATATCCATGATAGGATTAATTATATTGCGCTGTTTGCCCCTAACTCAAGCAAGAGTAACCCAGATATTCCATCCACGATTTCATTGCTGAACCGATTTAGAGAACTGTTTAGAGAATTATTCAACCAGGATATCAATATAGATATGAGCATATTAGAGAGTTATCAGAAGAATCAGATGGAGCTTCCGAAAATCGATCAGAAAGATAATCGGGATATTTATAGATGATAGACATTCCGCAGATTTTGAGAACTAAAACATTGGATGAGATAATAAAAATATCTGAGACGGTAACTGATAAGAATATAAAATACCTCTTGTTAGGCTCAGCTTTCCTAAAGTACAAGCGGTATCAGTATGCCTATGAATTTTTAAAACATGTTAAGGATCGGTATCCTAGACTGTTCTCCTATTCAGCATTCTACTTGGGGAAATATAAAGAAGTAATAGATAATCTAAAACCTAACACAGACGTATTTGATCTCATAGTGCTTACCATATCATATATTAATGTAGATGATATGAATAATGCTAAGGAGATGTTGAATAGAGCTCTAAAACTGGATCGGAAAAGAACTCTAGAATTACTCAAAGAATACGTGGCAAATTCCCCTCAAACTGAATATAGTAGAGCTTTACTGATTTTCATAGATAAACTAATGAAAAGAATCTAATCTGTAGCGATTATATAGTATATCAACAAATCGATCATACAATCTGGATACTATCAATGTATCACAATTGATCTCTCTATTTAGAATTGAGGAAATACAGGGAGAGGTTCTTCCCTTATCTCCATGAAAGAATTCTTTAATATACGCCCCTGCCTCTGCATAGATATAGCTAAAGTTCCTAAATGCTCTAATCCTATATATCTTCCTGTACCGAGTCTTTAGAGCCCTGCGATGTTCTACTCTGCTAGGAGTATATTGTGAAATTCGAAGAACAGGAGAGCTAGATAGAATGCTTATCTCCTCATCACTCAACTCCTTGTGATAACATATATAGGACTTATCAAAGTGTGAATCAGAAACCAATGTTCGCATTATTCTCCTAACCCTACCATAGATAACAGCAACAATTCCCTGTGATTGTATGATTCCTGGTGAGACATTGTATCGGACGGGTTCATGAATCTCCATTACAAAAGGTCTACCTGCTATATTAAATGCATCAATATCCTCTCTTCCTGAGGCATGCATAAAGTATTTACTACCCCCATAGATCTTGATCAATTCTCTACCTATAATACCTTCTATGGAAGGAATTCCCTTACCTGGCCATCTCTTCTGAGATATATTATTACGTAATTTCCAATATCTCCCAAATATAAATAATTCTGCTTTCCTTATCTGTATTCCATCTGGAGAAACATCTATGTATACATCTGGATCTGTATTGTCGATCTGTAGATTGTATTTGGATTTGAGTTCCTCCTTTATAGCCGCAGATAATGTTGATCTAGGTTGTAGTAAGTATTTACTATCATCAAATCCAATAACTCTAATGGAGACTCTCTGTGAAGGTAGATCTCTGAGTTCTAATCTATCCCATATTCCATGACATATTTCACAGTTCTCCCCTATCTCTACTAGTCCATTAAGGTTATATATTGATGCACACTTATCACATAGCATATGTTTAAATATAACTAAATCTTATTAATACAGATGCCTGAACTCCAGATAGAGAAAAAAGTGGAATTTCAAAGTAATAAGGTGTTGGCAACTGAAGATATAACAAAAAGAGTTAATATGTTCAATGATAGGATCAAAGATGACGAGAGTTATATGAGAGAGGATCAATATAAAATCATAAGTGAAATTAATGAATTTAGAATAGGTATAAGTAATCAATTGGAATCAACTCTGAGTAAGATTAGGAGATCTGATATAATAGATATGTTTCAGAGATTCACTGTAAGTATTGAACAGAATGTAATAGAAGAGCTAAATGATAGACTGAACGATATGCTTAGATTGGCTACCAAGCTCACAGAGATAGCAGCCTTAGGAGCTATTGCAGCCTATCTAGAATTAAAAACTAGATCAGATGAGCTGGAATTGAGTAGAGATGCTGATGAGAAAATCCAGAATAGTAAAGTCAAGCTAACCATTAGAATGAAATCAGAAGATAGAGATATTTTAAGAAAATACTTATGGTTTGTAAGAAAGAAGTGGAATATGTTTAAGGATGATTATGGAACAGATAACCCTGAGATTTTGAAATCGATTCTGAATAGTAGAGGGATATTAGAAGAGGGAGAGAGAATGTTTCTGGAATTGAAAATTTTCAAAGCTATTGGTAAAAATGATGAATACGGAGCTAGAGAATATCTGAAAAGATATGCTGAAATTACTAATCTTAGAGTGATAAATGTGATGTTAGCTAAAGGTATGAAGAGTTCAGAGATTGTGAGGATGTTTAGAGGAATATTTAGAATATTAAGAGTAAGGTGATATATTTAAAAACGTTTCGTTACTATATATAAAATAGCTCTAGCCGGTTGGCTAGTGTGAGAGATATGGGTGGTATAGAGTTTGCTGCAATCCGCCTAGTGGATGGCTCGACTTCCAACACATCTCCCCGTGGCAAGCTGCGATAAGCCCAGGGTACCTGCATGCGAGGGTTGATCCTGGGATTGGGAGAAGTGCCTAGTCTTCGGACTAGGCCAATTGACGCCGGGAATTGAAGCATCTTAGTACCGGCAGGAAGAGAAATCAAACGAGATGCGGGTAGTAAGGGCGACTGAACCCCGCACAGACCGTCCCGAATCCCCTACAGTAATGTAGGTGGAGAGGTGGGGGGGAGCACCCTACTCTTGACTCGAAGTTAGCTGGAATGCTACACCAAAGAGGGTGAGAGTCCCGTAGAGGTAGAGAGTAGGGGCGAACCAGAAGAGTAGCCTCTCATGATTGGGGGGTGAAGATGGGGGAACTATCCTCCAAGTCTAAACATAGTTGGAAGATCGATAGCGAATTAGTACCGCGAGGGAACGCTGAAAAGATCTCCGGGCAGGAGAGTGAAAAGACCCTGAAACTAGGCGGAGACAGGCAGTCAGGGCAGGAAAGGGTACTTGGGTGAAGCTGAGAGAGGCGACTCTCAAAGCCAACCCAAGGTCACTGTCCTGACATTCTTCTCGAAGCAAGAGCCAGGGAGTTCTGGGTAGTGGTGAGGCGAAAGCCTGAGCGAAAGCGAATGCCCGCAGTGATAAACGAGGGGCAGCCTCTTAACGGGGGTAAATCACTATCCAGAGACCCGAAGCCCGTTGCGAACTAAGGGCGCCCAGGGTGAAGCCTATCTTACAGGTAGGTGAAGGCCCGCAACTAGTGCTGGTATATTCCGCTTAGGTGAGGTGCCCTTAGGGGTGATAGGCCAGTCGAGCCGGGCGATAGCGGGTTCCCTCCCAAATGTGTCTCAGCACAGCGTCACCGGAGAGAGCCTGAACGGTAGAGCACTGATTGAGGAAGCGGGGGAGAAATCCCTCGCCCCTCTATCAAACTCCGAATGTTCAGGCCTCGTAGATGGTGGCAGTGGGGCTCCTCGGGGTAAGCTTGAGGGCCTATTGCGGAACGACGCGACGTAGGGTTAAGGACCCTAAATGTGGGCTAAAAGTGAATCCAAAAGAGGGATTCTTTCATAGACAGCTGGGACGTAGGCTTAGAAGCAGCCATCGTCTAAGCAACGCGTAAAAGCGGACCAGCCGAGAAAGAATCTCTCAAAAATGGACGGGGCTAAGCCCACTTCCGATACCCTACCGGTGTTCCTATGGAACACATCGAGTAGGAGGGTGTCCGGAGTGCTGAGAAGTAGGGCCGTGAGGTCCTATGGAGCGCTCTGGAATAAATATCCTGGCGACAGTAGCAGCAAACTCAGGTGAGAATCCTGAGGGGCTGATAGGGCAAGGTTTCCTTGGCAACGTTCATCAGCCAAGGGTTAGGCGGTCCTAAGGCGTATCCTAATGGGAATACGCTGAGTAGGGTAACGGGTTAATATTCCCGTCCTAGGTGGGTAGGTTTTAGCCTTCTCACTGACGCCTCGGGATAGGAGGAGCCAGACCGGTCCAAGCACTGAAATCCCTGGAGTCTCGTAATGAGGAGAAAGGGATGAAGGTGTGATGGGGGAACTCCTTCGACTCCTAGGGCCCATGAAAAGGTGAGAAGGAACGATCCCACCTAACCGTACCGAGAACTGGTACAGGTGCCCTAGCTGAAAAGGCTCAGCCCTGTAGGGAGAACCCAGGTAAAGGAACTCGGCAAGTTAGCCCCGTAACTTCGGGAGAAGGGGTGCCTGGAATTGAGTAAATTCCAGGTCGCAGTGACAAGGGGGGAGCGACTGTTTACCAAAAACACAGGTCACTGCTAGGCCTAAAGGCTGTGTACAGTGGCCGACGCCTGCTCACTGCCAGTACCCGAAAGCTCCTTACAAGGAGAATAAGGGCTGGTAAAGAGCGGGGGTAACTCTGACCCTCTTAAGGTAGCGTAATACCTCGTCGCTTAATTGGCGACTTGCATGAATGGCGTCACGACTCCCCCACTGTCTCTACCTGGGACCCTGTGAACTCACTTCCCGGTGAAGATGCCGGGGACCCCCAGTGGGAAACGAAGACTCCATGGAGCTTTACCGCAGCCAGATGTTTTGTCGTCGGCCTGGCTACAGAGCGTAAGTGGGAGCCGTCGAAGCTGCCTCTCCGGGGGCAGTGGAGGCAACGATGTAACACCACTTAGCTGGGCTGACGATAATTACCTTCGGGGACAGCATCTGGTGGGCGGTTTGGCTGGGGCGGTACACCCACGAAAAGGTAACATGGGTGCCCAAAGGTCTGCTCAGACGGGTCAGAAATCCGTCGTAGAGGGATAAAGACAAATGCAGGCCTGACTTCTTCCCTAACAGCGTGGGAAGAAGAGGGGAAACCCGGGCTTAGCGAACAGTAATATCCTTGTAGTGGGGGATTACTCTGTCAGACAAGCTACCCTGGAGGTAACAGGCTCGTCGCGGGCGAGAGTACATATCGACCCCGCGGCTTGGTACATCGCTGTCGGCTTGGGTCATCCTGGCTGTGTAGGAGCAGCCAAGGGTCGGGTTGTTCATCCGTTAAAGACCCACATGAGCTGGGTTCAGTACGTCGCGAGACAGTACGGTAGTATCTACTGGGGGTGTTGGCCTTTGAGGGGAAAGGACCACCAGTACGAGAGGAACATGGTCCTGGGGCCTCTGGTGTACCGGTTGTGAAATGCATTGCCGGGTAGCTACGCCCTAGAGGATAAGACCTGAAAGCATCTAAGGTCGAAGCCTCTCCCAAAACTAGAGGCCAAAGCCCGCCCATAGCAGATGGGTTTGATGGGGGGAAGGTGTAAGCTCCAAGGCTCTGCCGAGGAGTTCAGCCGATCCCTTCCAAAGGGCTAAACCTCTATATCACCCATATCTCTCACAGGCTAATCGGTTTGAGTATATTTTCACGTTTAGAACAAAAACTTTACAAGATGTTTTTAAAAATAGCTACTCTATAGAACTCATGGCACTATTCACCAGAGAAGATAGAGTATTGGTGATAAACAACAAACCAGATTATATCCAGAGAATTCTAGACTATGATTATATCATAGGTAGAGCACCTTCTGTTGTAGGGATAGTACATAATGAAAATGGAATGGAAAAGTTATTTTATGGTTCTAAAGAGATATTAATACCAATTTACAATGATCTAAATACCGCTCTAAATACACTTAATCCAACAGTAGTTGTGAATCTAGCTTCATACAGATCTGCTAGAGCCCCATCTGAATTAGTACTAAAGTACCCAAGCGTTAGAGTATTGGTAATAGTAGCTGAGGGAATACCAGAAAGAGATATGAAGGAACTTATAAGAATTGCTAAGGATAACCAGAAGATCATCATAGGTCCTGCTACTTTTGGAGCAATTACAGTAGGAGCTCTAAGAGCAGGGGTTGTAGGGGGTGATTATAGTAATATCCTAAAGAGCAGATTGTATTCTCCTGGTTCTGTTGGTGTTATTACTAGAAGTGGAGGGTTGTTGAATGAAATGTTTAGGATAGTTGCTAGAAACAGTAATGGAGTAAGGGAAGGAGTTGCTATAGGCGGAGATGTATTTCCTGGCTCTACTATGCTGGAGCATATCCTTAGAATGGAACAGGATCCAGATATAGATCTAATAGTAGCTGTTAGTGAAATAGGGGGTAAGGAAGAGTATGAGATAGCTAGAATGGTTCAGGAGGGGAAGATTAGAAAACCTCTGATAATGTGGGTGGTTGGAATATCTGCAGAACTATTTCCTTGGAAAGTTCAATTCGGACATGCTGCAGCAAAAGCTAATACTATTATGGAAGGAGCTAGGGAGAAGATGAGGGTTTTAAGAGATGCTGGGGTTATCGTACCTGAAAGATTTGGAGATTTGGAGAATGTGATAAGAGATATATCTAATAAATTAGGATTATCATCTCATGAATTCAAATACAACCCTCTACCTATGGATTTCAAAAGAGCTGTGAATGAAAACATAGTTAGAAGACCTACATCAATAGTATCTAGCATATCCAAGGAGATCGATGGGGAAATTGCTTATAATGGTATAAAAGTATCTGATCTCATGGAAGGGGATATTACAGATGTAATAGGTTTATTATGGTACAAACGTAGATTATCTGATAGATTCAAGAAATTCCTTAATATGAGTATTATCCTACTAGCAGATCACGGTCCAAATGTCTCTGGAGCTCATAACGCAATAGTAGCCTCTAGAGCTGGAAAAGATATAGTAAGTTCTCTAGCTTCAGGAATACTAACGATAGGACCTAGATTTGGAGGAGCCATAGATGATGCCATGAGATATTTTTACGATGCAGTAAATAGAGGTATAACTCCTGTACAGTTTGTAGAGGAAATGAGAAAGAAAGGTATAAACATACCTGGAATAGGACACAGAGTCAAGTCGAAATACAATCCTGATAGGAGAGTAGAGATATTGAAAAAGTTTGCTCAGGATAATTTGAAAATACGTAAGTATTTAAATTTTGCCATGGAGGTGGAGAAGGAGACTTTGAAAAAATCTGAGAGATTGATATTGAATGTAGATGGGGCCATAGCCGCAATTCTTCTGGATCTAATGGAAGAGGATGGTTTTAATGATATTCAAGATATAGTTCAGATCGGATATGGTAATGCTATATTTATAGTGGCCAGATCTATAGGTATTATAGGGCACATTATTGATCAGAAACGATTGAAACAACCATTATATAGACATCCTGATGATGATGTATATCTAATCTAATCTCCTAGCCTTTCCATCACTCACCATCCATTCAGCCTCCTCTGGTTCAATCTCAATAATCTCACCAACTTTATAAGGACCTCTCTTATTACCAGAGATATCAAAATACTCCTGAATATCCTGTGTAATTTCCACCTTAACAGTCTTTTTCACATCTAAGAATTTGCTCCGATACTCAGATATCAATTCCTTCATGGCCTGGTAGAATCGATATTCCTCCTCAGTAAGAGATTCTTTGAACAATTCTCTATCATTTAACACCATCATACCTATCTTAGCCATCCTAATACGAATCAATTTGGAAAAAGATTCATAGATTATCTGATATTGCCTATCATATACCACATCTATATCTCTGTATTTGCTCAGCTCTTGGAGAATATTCTGAGCTTGCTTATAAATAGTCTCATCTATTTTCTCCAAGCCCCTACTATTTTCCCCATCTATCAACTCATGGAGCTTTATGATTAGATTCTTTATAGCATTCTGATCTATCATTTGCTTCGAGAAGTGTCTATTAGTCTTTTCAATTCTTCCTGCAACAATCTCTTTCTATTTTCCAACTCTTTCTGTTCCTCATCTATCTCCTTGACTCTCTGCTCCACATCTAATATATAATTCTCCAATTCACTTATATACTTATCCAAAATTTCTCTCTGAGCTTTAGATTTTATATTCTGAGCGTTATTCTGGATTTCTAAGATATTTGCCTTTATACTCTCAATCCTATTCAAGAGCTCTTCTCTCTGTTGTTCCATACTCGCTATTTTCTGCTCATATTCAACACTCATTTTATTATATCCACTATATTTGCGGTTGAGTTCATCTAGTTTAGAGTTCAATTCATCCAACTTGGATTCAAGTTTAGAGTATCTAGTATCCAACTTTACCAGAGATGCTTCTAAGGCCTCTATCTGAGCTTTCAAACTCTCAGTTCTTGCTTCAAGATCTTTTTTCTGCTCAACTAATTTGGTTTTCTGCTCCTTCAGATCTTCAATATCCTCAAGTACAGATTCTATTTCCCTTAGATCCGATATATACGCTTTCTTTATCTCCTTGTATAATGACTTTAGTTCCTCCAATCTAGTGTTAAAATTACCAATATCATTCTTATAGTTCTCAACCATGCTTTTCATATTCTCTAAACCATTAAGTATACTATCCAGTTCCTGATCTATTCTAGGTACTGTATTAGAGATATTATCAGATAACCCAAGGAGATTTTCCTCTAGATCAATTATGAAATCACTTAGATTGTTTATCACCTGATCACTCTCATTCTTTAGGAATTCTAATCTCTCCCTAATGATTTCTACTCTCTGCCTATCTAAATTCATAATTTCTCTTTTAAGCTGAATAATTCTCTTCAGCACATCAGAACTTTGCTCTCTTCTCACTTCTACTCTGGCTTCACTCCTTCTGGTCTCCTGTTTTGGCAGTTCCTGAGGTTTATCCTGCTTAGTCTCCTCTCCTTTCTGTTCAGTATCCTCCTCTTTTCGTCTCTTTCTCTTTTTCTCAGGTTCTTCTTGAGTAATCTGTTCAGGCATCTTTACAAATTTTATAAATGTACCTGATAATTTACTCTGAATTTTCACATACCCATTACTCTCCAGTATTAAAATCCACTCCTTAACCTTATCAACATTCTCATTCAAAAGATTTGCTAATTCCACTAACTCTACTGTTCCTCTATCCTTTAGTAAACTTAATAATTGATCAATTTTTGTATTTACATCAGTCATTTTACCTTTACAACCTTCCAAGAACCGGATAATTTTCTGGAGGCTTTTCTCAGAGCTTCATGAGCTAGTTTCATATCATCAGAAGCTAGATATAATGAAAAGATTGCTTCTCCTTTCTTGACAGATGCCCCCCTATCTACAGGCTTACCAAAAGATCTACGCATTCCCTTCTGAATTCTATCAGCTCCTGCACCTGCCAACATTCTATTTTCTCTGAGTATAACATGCGGATATTTTCTTACAATCAGTAAAAATTTCCCAGGTATCTTAGATTCTAAATACTTAACGATAGTTTGTCTTGCAGCTTCTATTGCATTATCTCTGTGTAAATACGTCTGTTCAGCAACTAGATCGTACTGAATACTGTAATTTTCCGCATTTCCCGTACCATTCAATATCTGTCTTAGATCCATGTGAGGAAGAGCTTTAACATAACTCTTAGACATATTCTTCCTACTCCACCTAGTCCAAGCTTGTTTGTAAACTCTATTTCTAACTGTTCTAGCTGGTCTCAATCCCATGATGTTCTATTCTTTAGAAGATTTTAAAAGTTTAATGTTTTTAGCAGGAATATCTATAGGAACTATTGTTGGGAGATCTATAGGGATTACAGTGTATAGATTTTTATCAGAACTGATTGCTGTAACCTTGGCCTTTTCCCCTGCAAAAGGTCCTCTGATTATTTCAACAATATCGCCAACATTTATCACTTCTTTCTCCTCATTTAGTAGTTTGTTCAAAATCTTATCCAGTTCTTGCTCAGAGATAGTCAACAGTTCTGATCTAGGTTTTACTCCCTTAACTCCAGCTATGGCCTTTTTAATAACATCATCATTCTTAGCCTCTATTACAAGATATCCTCGAATCTTAGGATCTAAATATATGGAGTACACTCCTTCAATTCTCTCATCTCTAATACGCTTTTCAATAAGTTTTGCAATTATGTGTGCATCCCTAACAACAACAGGGATTAGGTATATCATACCAATCTCACCACAAGATCTAATATTATAGATAGTATCGTTATAACTATACCAAAACTCCCGACTATAAAAGTTATGAAAATTATTTGATTGAATAGAGATGTAACTTGCTGTTGCTCAGGCTTCCTAACTTTCCTGTATATTGATATCATACTATCTACTTCACGATGGATAGCATTCTGAATATCTCTAAAGTTAAAATTCATATCTTTTCTATACCCAACACGTCTTTTATGTTCTGATTCTGTTCATCATAGAAATCATTTGGTAAAGTGACCCCTGCTAATACTACTAACACTCTTATAGATGATTTCTTCATCTCTGGCTCTACTCTAGCTCCATATATTATGTGTGCATTTGGACTTATCCTCTTCTTAGTCTCATCAACTATGAAATTGACTTCTTGCAGCATAAGATCTTCTCCCCCTATTATGTTTATCAGAGCCCTATCTGCTGTAGAGATATCAATATCTAACAGAGGATTGGACAGAGCGGTTTCTATTGCAAGCTTTGCTCTCTCCTCTCTGCTACCTTCTAATGCAGACTCACCTATAGCTATAGCAGCATAACCACCATTCTTAAGAACAGTAGTTAGATCTGCAAAATCAACGTTTATCAATCCTGCTTTTACAGACATCTCTGCTATGGTTTTGACAGATCTAGCCAATACTTCATCAGCTATCTTGAATGCTTTATCCAGAGGTAAATCTTTTGCAATATCTAATAATCTATCATTCTTTATTATGATCAAAGTATCTACATTCTGTTTCAATTTTTTTATACCAGAAATAGCATTATCCATTCTAACTTTTCCCTCTGATTGGAACGGTAATGTTACTACTCCAACAGTCAGAGCACCCACATCCTGTTTTGCTATTTTAGCTATTACAGGTAGAGCTCCTGTACCAGTACCACCTCCCATACCACATGTGAGGAATACAAGATCAGCTCCATTAAGAACTTCTTTGACCTTTGCTGCAGTTTCCTGTGCAGCTTTCTCTCCACACTCAGGATTGCTACCACACCCTCTTCCTTTAGTTAGTTGCTGACCTATCAGGATTTTCCTGTGAGCTTTGATCTTTATTAGATGTTTTGCATCTGTATTTGCAGCTACCAGAGTTACATTAGATGCTGGTCTGAATTCAAATAATCTATTTATTGTGTTTGAACCTCCTCCTCCTGCACCTACCACAAAAATTCTCTCCTGTTCTTGCTCTATGAGCTTCAGAATCTC
The DNA here is from genome assembly GCA_038740615.1 of Candidatus Anstonellales archaeon. Taxonomy (GTDB): domain Archaea; phylum Micrarchaeota; class Micrarchaeia; order Anstonellales; family J096; genus JAADEL01. The sequence goes on from JAVYLQ010000006.1 coordinate 20,858, forward strand.
CTCATCATCCTTTGATATTACTTCCTGATCAAGTATTAATTCCTCTTTTTCATCAGCCATTCTATTCACCTTCTAATAGTTATTGATGGGTTATATTTTAAAAGTTAATGTATCGTAATTTTTATGATAGAACACTAAAATTTTAAAACACTTTTAGTGATATATAATTATGATTGAATCCATACCATTTCTCGAACAGAATTCTGTGCTAGATAAGTTAAAACTACTTAATCCAACTGTAGAGAGAAAAGTTAGAGAAGAAATAGGAAAGGTCTTGGACGGTCAGGTAGATAGAGTTAGATTGAATTTAGGTTCAGATAGTATTAGAAGATTAAACGAATGGATTCAGCAGAATGACCTTCCACTGGAGATTATAAGAACAGGATTTAAATATTCAAATGGTACTGAGGATATTATAGTAAGACGAACAGGTAAGGGAAAAATTGCAACCGAATCTAAAGAGAGTACTCTAGAATCGATTAATTCTCTAGTTGGATCG
>JAVYLQ010000007.1:0-20462 GCA_038740615.1 Candidatus Anstonellales archaeon
CTGCTATAAACAAGGATAAACATATAAGACAATTAATGAGTATGATGGCGGAATATTTAGGTTTGAGTAAGATCGAATAATAATTAAAAATTAATGCTGGTAAAAGTTTAAACAAAAGGCGAAACGATCAGAGATAATTATAACATAAAAATAAACGCTATAATTATATAGAATTTAGAACTCTACTTTAGGAACTTTTCTCTCTTCCTCAGTTAAACTGAGATTTAGATAACTCTCCTCTCTAAATCCAAATATAATAGCAAACAGGTTGTTTGGAAATATCTTGATAGCGGTATTATATTTCTGAACAACATCGTTGTAAGACATTCTTGTGGCTGCTAGTTCCTGTTCTAATTTGGATAACTCCTGTTTAAGCACGAGGAAATTTTGATTAGCTTTCAGGTCTGGATAGGCTTCAGCAATTGCAAATACACTCTTCAGAGCCTGTGTTATCATATTTGAAGTATCTATCCTATCCTGAAGACTCTGACTATTTAGAAATTTGGTTCTAAGTTCTATTATTTGATTTAGAGTTTCTCTCTCATGCTTTACGTATCCTTTTACAGTATTCACTAGGTTAGTAACCAGATCGACCCTCTTTCTCAGTATAACATCTATTTGAGCTAAAGAATTTCTAACCCTCTCTCTAAGCTCAACTAACATATTATATGAGTAAATGGCATATATAATAACTATTAAGGCAACAACTAACAATATGTCCATGATTTTCTATGAAAAAATAAATTTAAATTATTGAAGGTTAGAAAGGAATAAATTCTCCCTTTTCTATAACAAACACTATATTTATAGGTATCTCATGAATTTCCAGATCTACTTCTAGAATATCTAATAATCTTTGGATTACATGATCTTTAGTAGCAGCTAGGGTATATTTATTATTCTTAGCCATAAACATCGATCTCTTGTGATTTCTTGTGTAGATAAGATCTTTTGTATGAGTATCCAAGATAAACATGCTCCAAGCCCCTTCTCTATTTGTGAGGTATTCAACTAAATCTGTACCCTGATCTAGCAATCTAGTGAATTCCCAGCTATCACTCCTCCCATTCTGACCTATACCCCTAAACCCTCCATTATGCATAACCCAAAATCTCTTACCTATTATGGGTTGCGTGTTTTCCAAATCTATCTCTCCCCTTGTTCTCTTTCTAGTATGGAATATAGCTTCTCTGAAACTCGTATTATAATTCCACTCTATAAAATTGTTAATATCTATATTTTTACTATAGGATTCTCTATCAAATACCCCACCAATTCCATCAGAGTTTCTAGAATACATATCTTTGAGAATTTCTTCTATTTCATACACATACGTATTTGAGATATTAGAATATATATACAGGAGCTCACACACGTAGTTTATTGATATTTCTAGATATTTAAAGAATTATATTTGAAACAGATATCGTTTAAAAACATTATCAATATTATTAAGATGCATATAACCAAGCCCCGTCGTCTAGTGGTCCAGGATGCGAGGCTCTGGCCCTCGAGACCCAGGTTCGAATCCTGGCGGGGCTATTTGTTAAAAAAAGAGAACAAATTGAGGAAAATTTATACGTGTGTGAATACTAGTGTAGATCTGTCTATCGATAATAGAGGATTCTTAAATTTTCTTGAAAGTGCATATAGCCTGAGTTCTATAGATGTAGATATCTCATACCATGCTAAATATTCTTCCTCTTTTCCAATAGCTCTAGCAGCTACATACTGTGCACCAGTTCTACCTAGGTTATAGTAGTGATTATTAAGAGCTGTGTTATAGTATAGGAATCTTTTTAACTCTCTTATTGCAAATGAGTATGGTTGTAATCTCAGTATATAGAAATCATTAAATTTGAAGTTGCTTGGCCTAAGGCCGTTAATATCTGCATATGTTGACATTCCATCTAGAACATATATAGGAATTCGATATACATCGGTTCGTTTCTTTATCATGAATCTCCTAGGCATAGTAAGGTCTAGAAAGTTTAAAGGTGTTTGATTAGATGTATCTTCATTTATTATTGCTGTGAAAAACACGTGGTTTTTAGGACTATTAGCAGGTCCTAGGTAGAAATCCACTGGAATCGTTTTCTCATCAGTTTTCAAATGCTTTGTATAGATTCTACTTAATACGTTCCTAGCTATTAAATATTCTTTCAATGTAGAATCCGATGAAACTAGCTTGTTATACTCTTCTATAGTTAAATCATCCATTGCTTTACTTACCTTTTCTACGGTTTTGACCATATCATCAGAGTCAATATCATTGTTTTTCACTCTATTCATAACTACAGCGCCTATCCCTCCTGGCATGAGCATGAACACAACTATATAATCTAGAATATTATATGTGTTGCCTTCTGGACCAGCTTCTAGCTTGTAGTGGATTACATTCAATGGCTTCTCGATATTCATTGCTACATAGGTCTCGAACATATTTGGATTCATGTCAGGAGTCACTCTGGAAGTGTTGGTTGCTGGAACACAACTAGGTAGGGATAATAGTGCTGCTGATCCTAGAGCTAATTTTAGGAAAGCTCTTCTATCGATAGATCTATCTAGAGAAGTTTCTAGAGATACTTTACTGTTCTGAATCTGCTCAGATTTAAGGTTCTGTTGGTGTTTCATGTTAAATAGATGGGAAAATATCTTTTAAAAATTAATCCTGTGGTCAAATACAAGACGAAAAAATCATTTATCTAGCCAAATATTCTTCTGCATTAATAGATCTTCTCTTATGGGAAAAGTAAAAAAAAATAAAAAGTGAAATACTATTGCTAGCGGCTTGCGCAGAATCCAAAGCTTGTAGATGCTCCAGGTGCTAATACATTGTTCCAGGATGCACCTCTAAACACTAGGTTTGATCCTGAAGATACAAGCTCAGAATTCCAGTTACTGTTTATAGTAGCTATACCATAGTTCGATCTAGGTATAGTTACCTGCCATGTTACTCGCTGAGAGTGCTGATTGTGTACGTCCACCTTAGCACAGAACCCACTACCCCAATCTGATGTAATAGTTAATGTATAACTTACTTCAGTGGCGCTTACACTATCAGTATTCCAAGAACCGCAGAATCCAAAACTAGTGGATTGACCAGGATTGAGGAGATTGTTCCAGTGAGCTCCTGTGAATTCATATCCAGAACCACTAGGTGTAGGATTAGCATTCCATGCATTATTGATGGTAAATGGCATAGCTAGTTCTACATAAGTAGACCAGTAAACTGGTGTATTGAGATTATTTGTAACAGTAACTTCTGCGCAGAATCCACTACCCCAATCTGAAGTTATTCTAGCTGTATTAGGTAAGCTCTGATATATAGGTGGTGTCACATTTCCATTTGATTCTCCTGAGGAACTGTTGTTATTTGAAGAGTTATTACTAGAGTTATTTGATCCACTAGAATTGTTGTTACTAGGTGGAGTTGTATTTGAATCATCTGAAGAATTGTTCAGTGAAGGTAGTGTAGATCCTAATTCCACGGAGAATTTGCTAAAGTTGTAGAATAGTTTCTGGGCAGTGGTTGAAGGAGATCCATATTCTGTACCAACCTCTATATTTTGCACATACATAGCATCTAATTGAGTTCTTGATTTGGTAGAGTATTGATATGTTAAATCTAAGAAAGTTTTCAAGTTGAACGATACTGTAGCTGCTAACATAGGAGTTTTAGATCTGAATGCAATATATTCCCAACCTATGTACCCTCTCCATACTTCAAACTCCATGTTAGTTAATACTCCATTCATGTACACAGGAACAACTACATCTCCTATCTTAGAACCCGCTGGATTCAATCCATTATAATAAAACCATATCATTACTTCCACGTCTCCTGAGGCTACTCCTGAAGTAGGTCTGTATGTATTTGTTATCCATGTTTCAAATGCTAGATTTATTGGTCCGTCTGTGTATATACTGTAGGTTAGATTAACAGTCATATCTGGGAACTCGCTCATTCTCTTAGGAAATACATTTAGCTCATCGGCTAGCATTCCATTCCAAGGCTTGTTACCCACAAATATCTCTGGATATCCGTGTACCCAAGATCCAGGACTTATTAGAACGATATCATTTAGATCCTGCTCATATCGTATTACTCCATTTTCATAGCACATCCTTGCATATCCTCTAGAGGACTGAATATTCCAAGGATTCACTTCCATAACGAAATCATATCTACCATTACCATCACTATCTATATATGCTGATGGCCATCTCTCCTGTGGATAACTTATCAAGATGCCAGAACAGTCGGATCCACTAGGCTGGCTTGGAGCTGTGGTGTTATTAGTTGTATTACTAGATTGACTGGAGGTAGTATTAGAAGGTGTTGTATTGCTAATAACTCCTGCTAGTGCATCTTGTTTAGAGACTAGACCTGAACAGTAATCCATTAATCTCTTAAGATTGTTGTACTTTGCAATCTTCACACTATTCCAATCATCAGCTAGTATCCCTCCTGTATCTCCACTGTTAGGATTCCAGGACCAGTAGAAGAAAGAACAGTAATCATTTAGAATCATCCAATCTACTATAGCTTTCTGCCATATTATATCGTTAGGATCATGTTCTCCGTACTTTCCTCCAAACTCACCTATTATCACAGGTTTTCCTAATTCATCCTTTACATATCCAAAGTGCCTGTACCATATCTGTGGAAGATTATTAGGGAAATTCGGATCTGAGAAGTAAGGCTGCTGATATACATCTGGTCCATATACATGAGGGGAGTAGACTAGCTTATTAGCTGGAAGATTTACTGGATAATCTCTAACAGCCATCAGGTTTCCTCCCCACCAAGCATTTAATCCATACTGATAGGAACTATCTGTAGTTGGATTGGTTGCATAGGTTCCTTCGACAAAGATCAACCAGTGTGGGGCTTCCTGCAATATAGCATTACCTATTCTTTCTGCTGCCAGATTCCAATCAGTTGTCGGATTATAACCCCATGTTGAACCTGTTGTATATGGAGCATTCCCATTACTGTGTGGCTCATTCTTCAGATCGGCTCCTATAACATTGCTGAAGTTTTTGAATTCTCTAGCTACAATTCTCCAAGTCTGTATAAAATCAGATTCTGGATAATCTTGAGTGTACCATAAAGGCTCTATGTAGTTACATCCGATCCTGTGATAATCCAGTAATACATATATACCTCTTGCTTCAGCCTCTGCAACGATCTTTTTCATAATCTGTAGAGGACTCAGACCTACTAGATCTAGATTTTTTGAATAATCTATTGTAGTTGGCAATCCACCCTGCCTTATTGATGCTCTACAGAAAGGAAGTCTTATAGCATTAAACCCTAGAGATTTTATCTGGTCTAGCATATCTCTGTAATTTCTACTCCATAGTCCATGCACTACCCTATCTGGTGTTTCAAAACCAAACCAATTCACTCCATAGAGCTTGAGATGTTGAATGGTACCATTTGGATACTGAACATATACCTCAGTGCCGTTTACGAAATAATTGGGAACTGTTGCATTACTATAGATTACTAGCAATCCTATCATTCCAAAGAATAGAACTGTAAAATTACTATTCATGAAATATTAATATTATACTCTAACTATTTTAAAGCTATCATATGATGCATTCAATAGTCAGAAAAATAAACAGGAAGTAAATCTAGATTAACAATTTAAGAATCGACTCTTTTGCATATCTATATGTGTTTAGGTTTATACACTCTAATGAGCTGTGTAAGTATCTAACCCCATAGACTATTGATATAGCTCTCTCCCCCATCCTATATAGTGTAGTAGCATCAGTTACCTCATATTTAGATCTGGTTTCAATTTTAGTATCCGCAATCCTTCTAGCCAATTCCTGAAGATTCTCTGGAGCTATATTCCCCCTTCCCCCTCCTTCAATAGGTATATACCCTAATCTATTCTCATCTATTCCAATAGAATCTGCATGTTGATCAGATGTTGAGTATATAACATCTAAGACTATGAAATTTGGGTTATTTATTCTAGATTTTACATATCGAATAGCTTCTTCTAATCTTGTAGTCCCCTGTTCCTCCCCATGAGTTAGTATAAAGTTTATATCATACTCTCTTGCCAACTCTAATAATAATATCACATTAGCTCTATTATCCAGAGCTCTTGAGAAAAGCTTATCTCCAGATAAAATAACTCTATTCTCAAAAGTAAATGGCCATAATGGGGGTAGATCAACATCCTCTAGTATTTCAAGAAACAATCTTCTTTCAGAGGAATCTGTATGAGGCATAGGACTAGATCCTATAGCTATGATCTTCCTATCATTATACAGAGTTTGGAATACTTTACCATAACCGTTTTCTGGTGATATCAGTCCCATAGGTATTGTTCGGTATATATCTCTTGCATATCGATTATCAACAACAAAACCTATTTCATCATAATGGGCTAAAAATACTATATTGCTCTTAGTAGAACTCAGATGTACTAGATTTAGTCCAGATTTCTCCACAGATATTCCAAAATCTCTATTTATCATAGATGCAAATCTATCTATAAATAGTCCTTCAAAACCAGTTACCAGAGGCAAATCGTTTATCCTTTTCAAATACTCTATCATATATCTTTCACCATACTTATTTTACCTCTGTTCATTTCCATCTGATGATTGATATTGTAATACATTGTATACCCATCTGAACTGGATTCAATCTGTTCTAGCACATCTATCAGATGCTTGAATGAGATACTTTCCAATTTTGGTTCTAGTTCCTCTCTCTCCATGGATATGATTCTAACATACCTAGCCTTTAGAGATTTTGCTAGTTCGTAAAATACTCTGTCTACTAATCCTCCCGTCATTACGTTCACTCCTCCCCAGTCACCTTCGATGAAATACAGATTTTCAATTGCATCAATATTCATTTTACCAACTAATTCGCTTAGATAGAGACGCATGTTTAATTCATCTTTGATAGTTCTTGTGAATGCATCTATGAACTCAGCTCTAACATCACTTATATATCTCCTCACTGTCAGTGCATTCAATATAGAATATATGTAATTCAGTATAATAACTGGATATTTGAATGATACTAATTCTTTCTCTTCTATTATCTGTTTGAGAGATTTCACATGATATTCATATTTTTTCCCAACATTACCAAGCTCTCTGGAGTAAGGGGTTATTATCAATCTGTTACTCCTGATCTCGATCCTTGTTGGGCTGTTGTAGTAACCATCAACATCAAACATTATAGGTAGAGAATATGTAGGGAATAGTTTGGCCTCCTCATCACTTAATACACTTCTGAACATGTTCTCAAGGAATCTCTCCAGCGTTTTCATAATATTGGAATGTATAATTAGACGATCAACGAAAGCTAGTACTGTCTCTTTACTAAAATTACTATCTGGAACTGATATTGGTACTATATTCAGATTCTGCTTCATATTATCTTTAATCCCCAGATACTCAAGTGTATAATTGATTAGAAAAAGTGTAGCTTCAGTATCGAATAGCTTCATACTGATTCCTTCTTTCTCTCCAATCCTCTCCATGAACTTTTTATAATCCTGTTCTGCATTGTTCTTCTGTATACTTCTAAAGCCCTTAAAAATTTCCTCTTGGTGAGATAGGAGCAACCTACCTAGATTATGGTGCTCTACTATGCTTAAAGCATTCTTAGAGGGTGTTAGCTCAAGAGGAAACACCTCCTCAACCCATACATTGAATTTTTTATCTGTATCTTTGGATTGGAATGTTCTTGGATAGTTGTATTCTCTGGTCGAAACTAATGAATCAATCACTGGAAACATTATAACATATCTATTCTTCCTCAGTAGTTCAAGGGCCAACTTGCTTGCCTGTACTATATTCTGCACAGGAGAATCGATATAGATCCTATCTTTGTATTTTGTAATATTCCAGGCTCCTCTCCCCTCAAAAATTATAACGTCTCTACTTTTAGTAGTATTCATAAGTTTAAATGGAATAATAGTTTTAAATTTTAATCCTATCTACAACCCAGTCTATATTATAATTTTCATCATATACTTCTATAGGGATACCTAGAGAACCTATTTCCTGTTGAATCTTCTTTAGAGCCACATCTGCATTAGGTCCTCCTCTTCTAACAATTATCCTGACCTGATGATCGAGAAACTGTTCTTTATATTCTAATATTGCCTTTATTATCCCGTCAAAAGTTTTAGATACATCTGTAAAGTTAGCAATACCTCCTCCCAAGACTAGCACTTTTGGTTTGGAAGGGCTTCTGAACATTGCTCTGAAGAATATTTTAGCATATTCGTACGTCTCTGTTATAGTAGGGTTTCCACTATATTCAGCATAATTAGCTATCTCTTTTCCATAGCCGGCTAAATAGATACTATCAAGGAATACCACACTTGCTCCTCCTCCAGCAGTCATCAACCAGATAGATCCATTTGGATTCAAGATTGTGAATTTGAAAGAGGCACCAGTATTCTTATCTAATTCTTCAACCATCTTCTCCTCTTCGTAACTACCTTTTTCAAAGGGTTCAGGAAATTCTATATCCCATTTAGCCCTGAAGTGTGCATAATCATCAAATTCCGCCAACATTCCCAGAGGGACTATCTTCCCATCTATCTCTGTATATGGATTAATCTCCAAATAAGAGATGTCCATATCGATGCAGAATTTGTGTATCTCTGGAAACTGTTCGGAGAGTTTACCCTGTGGAACGAATTCCTCTTGAACAGTATCCCATTTCTCCTCTATATCCACACCCCCACTATCGGAATACAATATTCTATCCCCCTCTCTCTCAGAGATTATTGCCAAATACTTTTCCTCACTGTGAGGGATAAATTCCTCGACCAAAAAATGCCTCACCTCTCCATTGTAGATACGATATCCATAATTTTTCCTTATGAATTCTTTAACCTGTTCTATATCTAGATTCAATCCCACTAATCCTGTCTTCTGCCTCTTATTAAACATTTCATCAGCTTTTACTACATATCTCTTGGATCTATCTAATAATTTATCTAAAATATCTAATTGTTTAAGATCTGATATCAGTACTCCTTGATAATCAGAACCAAAATACTTATAGAATATTCTCTTCAAATCATATTCTCTAACTCTTTTCCGAGCCATGATCTAAGCTTTGATGGTACATTATTTAAACCTAATTGAAACAATTACATTTTTTAATTAAAGCCCATATTATAACACATGTATTGGCTACTAATTTTTATACTTATCACATATTCCTCTCAGAACATAATACCAATCAATAAAGATATGAATATTATTGAAGCCACAACGTATCCCACTATCCCAGTGATATTAGAATTCGATCCAAAAGTAGGAGATAGGGAGTATGATATATATGAGATGGAATTACCAGAGGGATGGGTATCCAACAGTCCTGCTAGATTTCAAAACCCAATAAGGATCATAATAACCCCACCGGATACTTCTGCTGGTTTGTACATCATTCCAATCAGATTCATAGATGAATATGAAATCAACCCTCTACCTACCAAAACTGTGCTAGTATATGTAAATGTATCCAGAGATCTATTCAGAGTTAGAACAGAAGGAGAAATAACTGGAAACTACAAACAACCAGTTCGATTCAGAGTGGAGATTGAATCCAAGGCCCCAGCTACTTATATAATAGAAGCTCGTAGCTATAATAATAGATTCCTTAAAGAGGTTTATGTTAAAGATAGATACGGACAGCTGATTGAGTTTATATATCCGTTTGAAGGAGATTTTAAAATCGATTTAGAGGTCAGACCCAAATATTCAAGTACTATGAAATATAGGACTGAAATAATAGCTAAGATAAGAGAAGATCTATTCATGGATTTCCAGGCTTACAAATATGGAGCTCTACTGTATTTCCAGCAGAATTCATTGATTGCTAGTATTCTGAATATTCTCTACCAACTTCTTAATAGATAGATAGAATCTATTTAGCATATTAAAATTTCTTCTTAGCATATTATTTATTAATTCTATTAGCTCCTCATCTATTATCAATTTACTCACTGGTGCGGATAGATATACATTCCCCATTAGCTCTATGAAATATCCTACCTTGATTCTCTGTATCCCCCCTCTTTTAATACCAGCTGCTCTCGCTGCTCTCATTATGCTATCGGCAGTATCCAAATCTTCAGTTATGATGTGTATTATGAAAGGCTCTACTCTTAGCCAAGTATTAGAATCTTTAGGGATATCTTTCAAATCCTCTATGCTTATATATCTATGAAATGTTAAATACTTCTCACTATCAATTTTTCTACCTCTATCAATCAGAACCATAACCCTACCAGAACAGCTAGATGTGGTGAATGCTCTATCCATTGAATTTATGATATTGATCAGAGGTATTATAGGTTCATCTACTTCCTGCTGCTCCAGATAATACTGTAATTTTTTCATAGTAGCACTCTTTCTAGCCTGAAAGCTCATCTTTGATTATCTTAATCAGCTGATCAGAAGTGAGATAGCCATATTTCTTAGATCTATAGATTATAGTGGGATAGTCTGTTATGTTGTTCTTTCTAGCAAGATATTCCCCCAACCCTTCCATCAATCCATCAAAAGAGTATACCCTTAACATAATCCCTTCATTTCTCAATCTGTTTCTAACCTCTGAAATCTCAAAACCCTGCTCATAGCATCTATCACAAGGTCTTGTATCATTATTGTAGTAGAAGTAGATTATATATTCAGTACTATAATTACATCTTTCTATCCCGGTCTGTAATAGAAGATAATCTCGGTATAGATATTCGAAATACAGATTTTTCAAATCTCTATCTACTCTACCCTGGGACTCTAGATACTCAATTCTCTCCCCTAATTTCCAACTGGTCTGTTCTAATCTGGGAAATAGATAATTGAAAAGAGAGCAGAATTCCTCACTATCCCTTTCAGATATAGCCTGTAACAGACCTATTTTGGAGCTAAGTTCATTTATCTCACTGACAGTCTTCTCATTGAGGGATTTGGTATATCCCCATCCTAGAACAAAACCTGCCATGAATATAACTAGCACAATTACAAATCCCGTGAAGAATACCAAATAATCTATTGATCTCATCTTGTCTCCCACCTATTCTGAGCCTGTGTTATTTCTTTGTATATAACGAATGGCCAGACGAAGAACCATGCCCAACCGAACATGATCATAAACCCAATAAAATCAATTATCTCCTTTGATGATACCTTCTTATCTCCAGCTTTATCGCGCAATATGTTGATCATATGTATCTGCCAAGGTAACAGAATTATCCAAAATACGAATGTAGCTATCATAAAGTGATCTACCATAAGTTCAAGTATATCAAAACCCAATCTAAATATCCATAGCTGATGGTCTATTAAGAATAGTATTAGACTCAGGAAGAATGTTGAGAATGGAACAAAGAATAGAACATCTAAGAGATATCCAAAAACGAACAGATTCCCCCATTTAATATCTAATAGATCTTGGTGTTTTATTCTGTTCCAAATCCCTCCTCTGATCCATCGAACTCTCTGCTTTATCAATGCACTCAAGCTCTTTGGAACTTCTGTATAAGCGAATGCATCTAAGGAAGATAATACTTTATACCCATGTTTCTGTAAATTCATAGCTATCTCCTGATCCTCAGTTAGACTATTTGTATCGAATAATCCTACTTTCATAACGGCCTCTTTTCTAAAAGCACTCAAACCACCTGGAGTTACATACACACTGTCAAATGCCTCAAGAATGCGTCGATATACCAAGATTATATCGTATTCGATACTTTGCCACTTAGTTAGATTGGTGTTACTATTCAATACCCTTACACTACCTGATACTGCCCCCACCATAGGTTCATCGAAATAAGAAGCGAGTTTAGCTGGAGCCTCCCTATCTATAATACTATCTGAATCGATTGTTATTATAATATCCCCTGAAGAATTTAATATACCCACATTTTTTGCTGAGGCGGCTCCACCATTCTCCTTTCTAATCACCCTAATATTATCATATCTTTTTGCATAATCATCAAGTATTATACCAGTGTTATCAGTGGATCCATCATCTACAACTATCACCTCAAACCTGTCCTTAGGATAATCTATGTTCATCAGTGAGTCCAAGCATTTCCTTATATTCTCCCCCTCATTATATACAGGTACTACAAAACTTATCCTATAATTATAATTCTTACCAGATGATCTAACTATGTAATCGTATTTATCAATTAATTTTGTAATAAATACAAAGCTTATTGTAAAAACTATAAAAAAAGAAACTATTGCTAAAAAATATCTAACAGGTTTTGCAAGATTCAATAATATTATAGCTATTAATAACACAATAAGTGCAATTAGAAATAGTCTAACATGTTTCTGATCAAATCTCATCTTTCTTCAACGATTTGAGTTTAACAAAATTCTCTCTTTCCATCTCTTCCAATTTCTGTTTAATAAGCTCTATATCCCGTTCTATCTTTGGAATAATAACATATTGTAAAGAATTAACTCTACGTTTCGTTTTCTTAATCTCCTTAAGTATATATTTAAGACTTGCAGTTATCTCTGTTAGATCTATGAGTATATTTATCAACTCTCTATTCTGCATTACCAAGGCACCTAATGATACGGATTTGAGAAATGGATAATATGGGGTTCTATCGGTTCTATTCAGAGTTATTTTAGGAATTCTTACACCCATAACATTCCTGTAGGTTATATCCATCGAGTAATCTATTGCGTTATATTTTGCTATTGCCTCTAGTTCGGCATATGTGTACTCTTCAGACACTACTCTTGCTATGTTCTTACTGTTCTTGATCAATCTATCAACCTCTCCCTGTTTCTCCTTAAATTTCTTGATCAATTCGAATAGATGTGAAATCAGAACATCTAGTTTTCTCTTGAGAAGCGAATGGCCCTTTCTAGCTAGAGCTAATCTATTCTTTAATTTCAGTAGTTCCATTCGAGTGTATTGTATATCACTTGACATATTTCCTCAGATACTTTTCAATCTCCTCTTTCTTAACTTTCTTAAGCTCACTCTCTGGCAAAATACTTAACAGCTCCCAACCTAATTCAAGACTCTTTTCTATATCCCTCCTCTCATTTCTCTTCTGAGCTATAAATCTTCTTTCAAACTCATCTGCAAATTTAAGATATTTCCTGTCTGTTTCTCCTAGAGAATCCTCTCCTACTACTGCAGCTAATGCTCTGAGATCCCTACCATTTGCATATGCTGCATATAACTGATTACTAACATTCTTATGATCCTCTCTAGTTTTATCCTTACCTATTCCATTATTCATCAATCTACTTAAACTAGGCAATGGATCTATTGCAGGATACAAACCCTTCCTGTGCAATTCTCTACTCAGTACTATCTGCCCTTCAGTAATGTAACCAGTTAGATCTGGAATAGGATGAGTTCTATCATCACTAGGCATTGTTAGTATTGGTATCTGTGTTACACTACCTTTTCTCCCCACAACAATTCCAGCTCTTTCGTATATTGTTGCAAAATCAGTATACATATAACCTGGATATCCTCTTCTCCCAGGTACCTCTTTCCTAGCCCCAGAGATCTCTCTGAGTGCCTCGGCATAGTTAGTTATATCTGTTATTATTACCAATACATGCATATCTCTCTGGAAAGCTAGATACTCTGCTACTGTTAGGGCCAATCTAGGTGTTAGCAATCTCTCTATGGCAGGGTCATTAGCTAGATTCAAGAACAGTACAGATCTATCGATAGCCCCTGTTCTCTCAAAATCTTTCCTAAAAAACAGTGCTTCGTCATAGGTAATACCTATTGCTGCAAACACTACTGCAAAATTCTCTCCTTTAACATTAGCCTGTCGAGCGATCTGTGCAGCCAATTCATTGTGAGGTAAACCTGATCCAGAGAATATAGGTAGTTTCTGACCTCTCACAAGAGTATTCATAACATCTATAGTAGATATACCTGTCTCTATGAAATCATTTGGAGGTCTTCTTGCAAATGGATTGATAGGTTCACCATTTACATTCAATCTTAACTCAGATTTGATGATACTCCCATCTAGTGGTCTGCCAAAACCATCAAACACCTTACCTAATACATCGTCACTAACTCCAAATAGCATAGGTTCTGCTGTAAACGATACTGTAGCGTTCCTATTCAAATCTATTGTATTACCAAATACCTGTATAACTGCTATACCCTCTCTAGCTTCTAGTACCTGTCCCTTTAATCTCTCCCCATTCTCTTTTCTTATATCAACTATCTCCCCGTACATGACTGGATGATCTACTCTTACAAACATCAGAGGACCTGCAATGTCCTGTACAGTTTTATATTCTATCATTTTTAGAACACCTCAATCATCTTAAGTATCTCTCTAATTTCATCATTATTAGCCATTTTCATTCTCGCTATTCTCTCCACTATTGGATTGGATCTGAGCTCCTGAATAGTTTTAGTGCCCGCATCAAGATGTTTCAAACCTTTATTATAATATGATATTATAGCATTTACCATCAATGCTTGCTTCTCGAGAGTAGTGTAGGCATCAATCTCATCAAAAGCATTCTGCTGTAAGAAATCCTCTCTTATCATCCTACCAATCACCAATACGAACTGCTCTCTCTCTGGTAATGCATCGGGTCCAACCAACTGTACTATCTCCTGTAGCTCTGCCTCTCTTTGTAATAATTTAGATATCATTTGTAGATTATCAGGGAAGTTGGGATCTACATTTTTTCTGTAGTATTCATAAACTATATCTCTATACAAAGAATAACTTCTCAACCAATTTATGGATGGGAAATGTCTCCTCTGAGCAAGAGAAGCATCAAGAGCTAAGAATCCTTTAACTACTCTTAAAGTGTTTTGAGATACTGGTTCTGATAGATCACCTCCAGGAGGAGATACTGCTCCTATAACAGTAATACTAGCTATATCTCCATTTAGAGTCTTAACTCTACCAGCTCGTTCATAGAATTCTGCAATCTTCTTAGATAGATATGATGGATATCCTTCCTCTCCGGGCATTTCCTCCAGTCTTCCAGAAATCTCTCTGAGCGCTTCTGCCCATCTACTAGTAGAATCTGCCATTAGAGCTACATCATAACCCATATCTCTAAAATACTCTGCTATGGTTATACCTACATATATACTTGCTTCTCTTGCTGCTACAGGCATATTTGAAGTATTAGCTATCAGAACAGTTCTATTCATCAACGCACTACCTGTCTTTGGATCTTTAAGATGTGGGAATTCTACCAATACTTCTGTCATTTCATTTCCTCTCTCCCCACATCCGATATATACTACTATATCAGCATCAGAGTACTTTGCCAAACTCTGCTGTGTTACTGTCTTTCCTGATCCAAATGGTCCAGGTATAGCCACAACTCCCCCTTTTGCTATAGGAAATAGGCTATCTATTACTCTTATACCAGTAACAAGAGGTATTTCAGTTCCAAATTTCTCCTGGACAGGTCTTGGTATTCTAACTGGCCAGGATTGATATAGCTTTAGCTCCTTTTTACCAGATGAGGTCTCTACATATCCTATAGGATCTTCTAGTTTATACTCACCATCCTTTAGATCCTGTATCTGACCTGAATAAGGAGATATGATCTTGTGCTTTATAGTAGAGGTCTCCTGTACATAACCTATTATCTCCCCCGTTCTAACCTTATTCTCTTTTAGAGTTCGGACGAAATGCCATTTCTTATCTCTATTTAGAGATCGTATATCTATACCTCTCTTAATAAACACACTATTATTCAAATTATATATCTGATCTAGAGGTCTCTCCAGTCCATCAAAGATTGATCCTAGCAATCCAGGACCTAATTCTACAGATAGAGGTCTGAAAGTTCTCTCTACTGGTTCTCCTATCCTCAATCCTACTGTATCCTCATATACTTGAATAATAGCTTTATTACCTCTTATTTCTATAACTTCTCCTATCAATTTTTCCTCTCCTACTCTCACTATTTCATACATTGAAGCATCTAGTTCTGCAACCACTACAGGTCCAGATATTTTAATTATTCTACCTCTCATTATTTCAACACCTCAATTCCCAGAGCATCTTTCAGCTCCTTTTTAATCTGATCAATTTCATTTAAATAGACTATTATTGCTTTCGATCTATTTAAATAGAATTTGTGAACGGCTCTATCTATTGTCAATCTTTCGTCTAGGAATATCACTCCCATATTATCATCAGATAACATTTCCTTCAACTTCTGATTGAATTCTTCATTAGTATCTACTATATAAACATCTGGGATCCCAGCTACATAAAAGCCTATACAGAAATCCTTTTTACCCAACACTCCAATCCTCACGATTGATCACCGCATTAATATATTTCCTTTCTCTATCCAATAGCTTCATAAGAACGTAAGCCTTATCTATACTAAACCAGGTCTTAGGATACAAATTTTTATAATAACTGAATATGAATTCATTCAAATACTGCTCAGCCTTAAATAGATCGTGTTCTAGGCGGATCTGTGGTAGGATATTTGAATCCCTGTAATTAATTATTTTTCTTCCATAATATTTATTTATCAGATATGCTCTGTTATCGATCTCTAACATCAATACTCTACTCAGAATTTCACTCCTCTTGGCAATTTCCCTTTTAGCGCGTATTACAAACTCATCAATAGAATACGATATAGTATCAAATCCCTCCATGCTAGTTATCTTTATAAATTTTCCTAATGTAGTAGCTTTGAGAAATCCTATTACATTTTGCTTTCTCTTATATTCTGTTATTAAATACTCTTTCTTATCTAAGAAAGACATCACTTTAGGGTGTTCAACATTTCTGTACTTCTCATCCAACATTATAAGTAGATTCTTAGATTCGTATTCGGCTATCATATAGATAAAGGTTTCATGATCAGTTATATGTTTTCGAATTCTATTTACAACATCGTTGAATCTCTTAAACAATCCTTTCTCTATCGTACTCTTTATAGAATCTCTGTAATCAAAGTATTTTCCATAATCAGTTTTCTTCAACATCTCATACACTGAAGAAATGGAATTTAACTTACTTAGATCTGCTAAGAAGTTATCTGTTAAAAGTGTAGATCTTATAGCGCTTAGATATGCGTTTAGAAACTCTAGACTCATAGTTGATCTATTATATTAGTTATATATTTTTCTATTATCCTCCTCATATCCATATTGATATAATAGTTCTTACCTCTAGGTTTATAGATAAACCCAAAGATCAACTCTTTAGACTTTTTAGCCCCAGGTACATCTATATTTTCAGGAACTATTATTTCCTCATAATCTAATTTTGTGATCATATCTATAAGCTCCTGTTTATACTTGTTATTCATATGAATTAATAATTTCTGGATTAATGTGTCTATAAATTCTCTCTTTCTCTGATTCAGATCTCTCTCCAATTCATTCTTCAGAGCTCTGATAGATGACTCATTCTGCTCTATCAATTCTTTCTCGTAATTCTTCAAAATCTCCTTTCTCTCCTGCTCCAATTCGCTTGAAAGCCTCTCTCGTTCTAATTCTAGCTTGAACACAAACTCCTCCAGCTCCTTCCTAAGTTTAGACTCATGTTCTTGGACAATGCTCTCTTCTATCATATTAATGATTTTATATCTTGAAGATTAGCAGGAGAGATATTACCATTCCGATCAGAACAATGGTTTCTGGTAATAGTACGTAAAGTAACATATTCCCTCGGAGCTCTGGTTTCTCTGCTAGAACAGCAGCAAATGACGATCCGATCTTTGCTTGAGAATATGCAGCAGCAATAGCACTCAAACCAAATGCTATCCCTGCAGCTATTGCTATTAGTCCTGAGCTATCTGCTGTCATCAGAGTCTCTGCGATTTTTTGTTCAGCCATTTTGCGATTCACCTTTCAGTTTATTAATAGAGAAAAAGTTTAAAAATCTGCCCCCACCTTTGAAGAATTTGGTTCTAAATTCAACAATATTCAATCTCCCTGCCTGGATAGAAGCTTCTAATATTACCAATCCTATATGTAAAATGTGAAATATGATTACAAATATTAGAGATACCCACCCTATGTTGAGTAGTAAATTTATTAATTTAGCTAATATAACCCCAACAATACCTAATATGGCCAATCTTAAGTATGATACTAAATTAGTTATCAATGAAGGGATTTCCATTATGCCTATTAATCCTTCTTCCTTTGCTATTATCAGAACTCCTAAGACAGCTATTATCAACATCCATTCCTGAAAGAACCCAGCAATATAAGAGAATACTATCGCAAGAATAGACATCCAAGATAGGCTAGTAATTATATGTCCCCAATCGGGTTCAGGGGTGAGGTGTTTAACAATATTCAGCGTATAGGCTAACATCAGATGGATAAAACCTAAGACTATTGCAAATCCCATATACTCTAATATATGATCACCTCTATGGAATATTGTTGGTATTACATCTAATTCAAATCCTGCAAATTCATTGAATATTAGACCAAAAAGAATACTCCATATCCCTCCAACAAACCACAGAGATGACATCTGCCTTAATATTCCTTCTTTCATCCTTAGCTGAATCAATTTAGCAATTATCATAATACCTATTCCATACACAACATCCCCAACAATAAAACCAAACATGATCGGGAAGAATATATAATAGAAAATTCCAGGATCAATATCTTTGTAATTAGGAATTTCACCAAATTGATATTCCACTTGCTCAAAATCCTTAACAACTTTGGGATTGTCTATAAATACTACTGGAGAGTTCTCCAGTTTTTCATATATTATTTCTATCTTATTCCCAAAAGTATTCTCCAGAGAGCTTTTCAGATTGTTTAGATATCTATGTGGAACATAGCATTCTAACAGACCATACCCCCTACCTTTTCCAATCATTTTCTTCACATCCTCCCTATTCAAATACACCATTATAGAGAACTTTACATTCCTTAGATACGGATCTGTTTCGATATTGTTAATCTCACTTGTTAACAATTGAATCTCTCTATTTATTTCTCTGATCTCATCTCGCATCTTATCTATCTCATCATGACTCTTAGGAACATACATCAAATCCGCTCTCTCCGGAATTATTACTTGCTTGTTCTGATCAGCTAGTATTAGTATTAGGAATTGATTATTCGGTAATTCATATACTTCTGCAGCATCATCCAATTTTTTCAGATCAATTTCCTTCTTATTTATTCTATAAGCTATTAATTTGTATCCAGTAGGCAATCTATCATAATTTACATAGCTCATGATGATCTCTGCATCCTCCAATCTATCAAGCAACATCTTGTATTTATCAACCAACTCTTTTCGCTGTTTGTATAGCTCTTTAAGTCTCTTTGCCATCTGTTCTACTTTTAAATAATCTATCTCATTTACATCTAACAATTTATCCCCGGGACGAATAGTTTGCAAATCATAATCTAAACTACTAAGCAGAGAGTGTAATTCTGACACTTCATCTCTATTCTCTATTTCACTCTCCTTTATTTCAACAATACCAAGTTCATGAAGTTTCGCTATAAGCTTATCTCTTATATCATTTACAAAGAAAATTCCAACTCTATATATAGGTTCGGATCTCATCAAATTCCCTCTTAAAGATTCCTATGAAAAGCTCTCCTAGCTGATCTAGATCTGGTTCCTTAAAATTTATAGATTCATAGTATATCTTCATATTCTGAGCTTTGGAGTTGTACTGTACACTTATTCTTTCTTTGAGCTCCTCCTTCTGAGCATTAAGATACCTTTCAGATTCCTGTTTGATAGCATTCAGTTTCTCTAAATGCTCTTTGAGTAATTCTTGCTTCTTTTGCTCAAACTCTCTATCTAAGTTGTTTAACCTGTTTTCGATTTCATTCAATTTTCTGATCTTTTCACTTATGCTGTTCACAGTTTTATATTAGCAAATATTTTTAAAATTCATACAAATTTTATGAAATTGTGAACGCTGGGGGTGGGATTTGAACCCACGAACCCTTACGGGAAGTGGCTTAGCAGGCCACCGCCATACCGGACTAGGCGACCCCAGCTGAATCTTTATTTATTGTGATTATTTTAAAAAAGTTGATCATACGTTATATTACAAGTTAATATAATAATATCAGATTTCTTGTTGCAAAATATGGTGGGTTAAGAGACTGATGTATTAATCACCAACAACCATAATTTAATTAGATAAACATACTAGGTGAGGAAGACTTATTCAACAGTAATTAATGAATAGGATCAGAAAAGGGGAGGATGTGAAGTTGAAGGTTGTTAAAAAAGGAGATTCTTATGAACTAGTAGAAATTACACCAGAAAATAACTATATACCTATATTAACGTTAAACTATTCTGGAAATGATGAGAATAAAAAGAAAAATCATCCAATAATTCTAGTTCTATTGATCGCTATACTCAAGAAAAGATGAATAATCACATTCCATCGAGTTTTGAGTTTAGATTGTATAGTTCCTTTCA